>JAYTFP010000267.1:0-15780 GCA_043734285.1 Acidimicrobiaceae bacterium | reverse complement strand
AGCGTCTCCTCGACACCTACCACGCCGAACGGCATCCGGTCGGTGCCCGGGTTCTGCGCAACACCATGGCGCAGGTTGCGCTGACCAGTTCCGGCGACCGCCACCAGGCCCTCCGCGAGACCATGGCCGAACTGCTCGGCATGGACGAGCCTCGCCGGCGCTTCGCGGCGATGCAGTCGGGCCTCGACGTGCACTACGACCTCGGCGATGGACATCCGCTCCTCGGGCGGCGCATGCCCGACCTCGACCTGCAGACCGCCGACGGTCCCACGCGGGTCTTCACCCTGCTGCACGACGCCCGCCCCGTGCTCCTCGACCTCGGCACGACCGGCGGCTTCGACATCTCGCCGTGGGCGGACCGGGTCCACCTCGTCGAGGCGACAGCTGATGGCGTGTGGGAGCTCCCGCTCCTCGGCGAGATCGCTGCCCCCGCGGCCGTGCTGATCCGCCCCGACGGACATGTCGCCTGGGCGGGAGACCTCACCGACCCGGAGCTACCTCGAGCCATCGACACCTGGTTCGGAGGGCAGATACCGTCCCTCTGAGGGGGAGGTCGACGACCATGAGCGAGGCGAACGGGGCACGGATCCTCTGGCAGAAGCCGTCGACGGGCAGCGCACCCCGCAGGCCGTTGATCGCCGGCTGCATCGCCGCGGCGGTGCTGCTGATCGGCGGCGCCACCTGGTACCTGACGGGCGGCACCGATGCGGCCGCGTTCATTCCGGCCAATGCCCGGCCTGCGATCCGCACGGTGGCGATCTCGGCCAGCGGAGCGCACACGTGCGCGGTGCTCGCCGACGGATCGGTGCGGTGCTGGGGCCAGAACCTGCAGGGAGCGCTCGGCGATGGCACCGCCACCGATTCGCGCAAACCCGTCGTCGTGCGCGGCGTCAGCGGGGCCACGGCGGTCGCGTCGGGCTTCGACAGTGGGTGCGCGATCACGTCGGGCCACGTGAAGTGCTGGGGCCGCCACATCCAGGCGCCACGGCCACCGCAACCCGGTGATCCCGTCGTCGAGGGACAGCCGGGCCGCGACATCGGGCTGCACGATGTCCCCGGCATCACCGACGCGGTCGCGGTCAGCGACGGCACCCTGTCGGCCTGCGCCATCGTCACCGGCGGCGCGGTGAAGTGCTGGGGCATCGGCGAGGACGGCAGGTTGGGCAACGGCACCCTGACCTCCAGCGACGCGCCGGTCAACGTCGTGGGTGTGACCGGCGCGAGAGCGATCGCGTCGGGCCTCTCCGACACCTGCGCACTCATCTCCGACGGCACCGTCACCTGCTGGGGCGAGTACGCCAAGCCGAACTACCAACACTCCGCAACGCCGTTCACCATCCCCCACCTGACCGGAGCGACGGCGATCGGCGTCGGCAGCGACACGTTCTGCGCCATCGTCGACGGCGGCGCGGTCAAGTGCTGGGGTGACGGCGGCGATGGTCAGTTCGGCAACGGCCAGACGACGAATCCGAGGAGTGCAGCGGCACTCTTCTCCGTGCAGGGCATCTCGGACGCGAAGGCGATCGGTGCGATCGATCACATGTGCGTCGTCGTCGCCGGCGGCGAAGTGAAGTGCTGGGGACGAGTGCCGCACCACCCTGGATCGGACGACCGCGATCACGGCTACACCCCGCAGTATCGACCCGCGGCAGTTCCGGGCCTGACCGACGCGGTCTCGGTGACCGCCGGCGGTGCGTTCACCTGCGCGCTGCTGACCTCCGGTGCAGTGACGTGTTGGGGACGCAACGAGCGCGGCTGGCTCGGCAACGGCACCACGACCGACTCCGACCGCCCGGTCGGGGTCACCGGACTGAGCTGAGCCAGGGGTCCAAGTCGAGGAAGATCCCGCCCGTTGTGGATAATCGTCCTTATATTTGACTATCCTGAAACTAGACGATATGGTCACCCCATGACCGAACCCCAGACCCACACCCACGACGAGGGGTGGTACGAGAAGTTCCCGCTCCCTGTGCTCCTCGAACTCGCTCGCCGCCCCTTCCGACTCGCCCTCCGCACCGCGCTCGATGCCGCCGGCTTCGACGACCTGCCCCGCATGGGGAGTCGCCTGATCGGCGGCATCGCCCGCAAGGGCACCGGCATGAGCGAGTTCCCCGGCGCCATCGGCCGCAGCAAGCAGGCGACGAGCCAGCTCGTCGACACGCTCGTGGCCCGCGGCTACGTCGAGCGTGTGCCCGACACCGTCGATCGGCGGCGCATGACTCTCACCCTCACCGAGCGCGGCACCGCTGTCGCGTCGGTCATCCGAGCGACGATGCAGGCCACCGATGCCGGCCTGGTCGCGGAGCTCGGCCCGGATGCCGTCGCCAGCATGCGCGCCGCGCTCGGACGACTCGCCGACCTGGGGATGGCCGACGCCGATTCGTGACCACCGCCGCGCTCAGCTGAAGGCGGCCTTGATCTGCGCCATCGGCTCGCCGGTGTCGAGGTAGTCGCGCCAGCGCGTGACCTTGCCCTGCTCGTCGACCTCGACCACCGTCGCGCCGTGCATCGTCACCTCGACCGGACGCGACGGATCGCCGTGATACGTGCCGAAGCCCGTCCACTCTGCGACAGCCCAGCCGTCACCGGTGCGCAGGGCGTCGACGTGCGCGTGCCAGTCAGGGAAGTGCTCGTGGGTCTGGTCCGCCACCTTCTGCACGTCGGTGGTCCACGTGGTCACCGGATCACAGAACAGACCACCATCCGCGAACCACGCCGTGAACTTCGCACCGTCGCCGCTCTCGAAGTCCATCGCCCACGCCTGCCAGTCCATCGACACACCCCCGTTGTGAATCGAGGATCAATCCTCGAGAACCAGCCTGCCTCACGGAACGGCGTCGCGGGCTCCGTTCGCTGTCGGTGCCCATCGATAGCTTGCGAGCACATGGCCGAGATCGAGATCGTCTTCACCGAGTCGGAGATCGCCCGGATCCTCTGGGTCCTCTCAGAGGCCACTGAATTGGCCGAAGGCGTTGACGCACTCTCGACTCTCGCGCTCATTGAGGAAACACTGCGGATGGTCCTCGATCGCTACGACCGTCGCCGCCCGCCCCAGACATAGGATGGTGCCATGCCAAATCGGGTAAAGGTCACGGAGGCCGTTCGTCAGACGGGAGTTTCCGGTACGACGATCTTCCTCGCGATCCGCCATGACGAGATCACCACGGAACGCGACGAGCGCGGCTACGACTGGGTCGATCTCGACGAGGTCCGAGGACTCGCGGAGGCCGCGAACACCTAGGCCCGAGTGGCCCGTCGCAGCTCGAATTGTGTGCATCGCGACGCGAAATCGGCGCGCAAATCACACCATTCGCCGCCCGCCGCCTCGCAAACGCGCGCGGCGGACCGCGCACCGCTCGGTGACCGGGCCGCCATGTCGGCGACCCAGTCATCCGAAGCGAGTTGTTACGCGGTGATCGTGGTCGACGCGAGGATCGCCGGCGGCGCCTTGGGCGGCGTGACATCCGCGCTGCCCGTGGTCGGGTAGCCATCGAAGACCGCCGTCTGCGTTCCGACGATCGGCACCGTCACGTTGGTCGAGAGCACGAACTCCGTGATGCTCGAGTTGGAGACCGTGCCCACTGCTCCGGTCGCCTTCAGAGTCAGCGCCACGGCAGGCATCGTCACCGAGTTGCCGCCGGTGATGTTCACTCCCGGCAGCGTGAGCTGCACGTACGGCAGCGTCGTCGCCGTGAAGTTGCCGGTGAGCTGCGCCGTGCAACCCGTTCCGGTCGCCGTGCAGTACTTCACAGTGGCAACACCGCCGAGGCGGCGTCGCCGCCGATCACGCTCACACCCTGGAACGTCATGCCCGCCGGATCGACATGATGGCGGTGAAGCCCGAGGCGAAGTTCACCGTCGCATCACCGACCGGCGTCGACTGCTTCCGCGGCACCGTCGCAGCGCCGGGAGCGGCGAACGCGGTGAACGTCGAACCGGCCGAGACCGTCGCGGGCGCCGTGACCGCTGACCTGGCCCGTGAAGCAGCTCGCGTTGCCGGCCGAGTAGGTGGCCACCCCCGTGGCGCAGATGCCGTAGGTGAGTGCGAACGTGCCGGTCGGCGCCGTCGACTGCACGAAGGTGATGAGTCCGTTGTTCGCGGTCGCGGTCACCGTCGAGGCGACCGACCGGTCCGCAGCCGGCACGTCGGTGAGGATCGTGAGCGAAGTGGCACTCACCGCCGCCTTGCCGCCGCTGATCGTGTACACGTCGAACCGGCTTGCCGCCGTGTCGGAGACGACCGCGCCGGTCGACATCGTGCCGGTACCACCCGAGCATCCCGTCAACTGCGTCGCCGCGACGCCGGTGCAGAAAACCGACTGCGGTCCCGCGGACGTCATCACAGTGGAGCCTGAGTAGGTGCCGAATCCGGCACCGCTGCCCGAAGCCACGTTGATCGTGCCCTGCGGCAGTGCGACACCGTTCGACCCCGCTGCAATCGTGGTCATGTGCTCGGTCACACCCAGGACGTCGAGGCACCGGCCGAGCTCAGCGCGGCGCACGTCGGCTCGATCGACGAGCGACCGCGGATCGTCGTCGGGGAATCCCAGCTCACCGTGTGTGGCCGTCACGCACACGACGCGGCGCCTGGCATCCACCGCGAGGGCCATCAAACCACCCGCGAGATACGCCTCGTCGTCGGGATGCGCGAACACTGCAAGCACCGTGCCGAGGCCACCGTCGTGCACACCCGTCATTCCAGCATCCTCCTGCGGTGACTACGTCGTCGTGCAGGGCCTCGACTCGCACGAGAACCGGGCGGTGATCGGCGGACCGGCCTTCACCGCGCCGCCGGCGTCCTTCGCAGTCGCCGACTTGATGACCGTTCCGCTGGATGCGGTCACCAGCGACAGAACATACGAAGGGCTGCGTGGCACGTCGACCGTGTAGGTCGCGGAGCAGCGCAGCGAATGAAAGAGGGCGTCACTGGTGTCGGAAAACATGGTGACATTGCCGATCGATGCGATGCCGGGCCCATTCAAGCCGTTCACCTGTATCCGGTAGTTGCTGGACTGTCGCGCACAGGTCGTCACCCCGCCCATCTCGGGAGTCTCGAGCGTGAGGGGAATGAACGCGCTGAGCTCGAGCGAGCCGCTGATGGTGACGTTGCTCGGCGCAGTGGTCGTCGGTCGCCGAGAGGTGGTGGGAACGGGGGTCACGGGCGGCGCGGTTGGCGGGGGAGCCGTGTCGGGCGGGACCGTCTCGGGCGGCGCAGTCGTCTCCTCGGTCGTCGTGCCGACCACGGTGGTCGTCGTTGACGTGCCCGTCACACCGATGGCCTTCGCCGCGGTGTGAGGGGATCCACCGCCGGAGGTCAGGAACCAGACTCCGGCCGCAACGACGAGAACGACGGCGAGCGCCGCGGCAGCGACCTTCGGTTTGTTCGGGCCGGGCGTGACCGGCTTCTGGGACAGGATTCTCGCGGTGATCCGTCGACCGTAGGCGTTGACGATCGGATTCCGCGGGTATAGGACTTCAGATGCGGCACGGCCGTGGTGGTCGTGTCTCCCAGAGCGGGTCCCGGTCGAAGATCGGGGCGGGAGGGAGCACAATGAGAAGGTCCATGCGCGACGCCCCGATTTCGGGGCGGATACGTCGGCGCGCCGCATCGGCCGCAGTCCTGATGATCAGCTCGCTGGCGAGTTGGGCGGTCCCGGCCGGAGCCAGCGGCTCGACCGACGCGTGGCAGGTGATCGCCAGCGGGCTCGACAATCCCCGCGGGATCGATCCCGCCCCCTTCGGCACGCTCCTCGTCGCCGAAGCCGGGCGCGGTGGCACGACCGACTGCCAGGACGGCATCAATCCCGAGACGGGCGCGACCCAGACCTCGTGCCTGGGCAACACAGGCGCCGTGGATCTGCTCGTCGGCACCCACAAGTTCAAGCTCGCGACGCTGCCGTCGGTCGCAGCGCAGGACGGCACATCGGCATCCGGACCCACGCACGCGACCCTCGCGAACACGGGCCTCATGGTGTCGATGATGGGCGCCGAGCCGCTGCCCTTCGCCGGTGACATGTCGAAGTTCGGCAAGCTGTTGCGTCTCGGCTTCCGCGGTCCTGTGGTCGCGGCCGACCCCGGTGCGTTCGAAGCGGCAAGCAATCCCGACGGGAACCAGATCGACTCCGACCCGTACGGTCTCGCACCCAGCCGCGACGGCGTGGTGATGACCGACGCGGGCGGCAACTCGGTGATCCAGATCGATCGGCGCGGCAACATCTCACTGCTGGCGGCGCTCCCGTCGCAAGACGCGATCGCGCCCCCCTTCCTCGGCCTGCCCGAGGGTGCGACCATCCCGTCCGAGTCGGTGCCGACGTCGATCACGCGTGGCCCCGACGGCGCCTGGTACGTGGGTGAGCTGACCGGCTTCCCATTCCAGGAGGGCCTCGCCCGCGTCTGGCGGATCGTGCCGGGCCACGCGCCGACCGTCTTCGGGACCGGGTTCACCAACATCATCGACCTGCAGTTCGACCGGCACGGCAACCTGTTCGTCCTCGAGATGGCCAAGCACGGTCTGCTCCAGGCGGGCGATCCGTCCGGCGATCCGTCGGGCGCACTGACGAAGATCGACCGGCACGGCGTCCGCACCGAGATCGCCAGTGCGGGACTCATCCTGCCGGGCGGTGTGGCGATCGACGCGTGGGATCACATCTACGTCACGAACAAGAGCATCTTCCCCGGTGCGGGCGAGGTCATCCGGATCCGCTGACACCCATCAGACCCGAGCGGGCGGGCGATCACCGATGTGGTCGCTCGCCCGCTTCGGTGCGGACCACGCGACGATCCGTCACGATCGCCGTGATCAACGCTGCCGGCGTCACGTCGAACGCCGGGTTGAGCGCTGTCGCACCCGCGGGCGCGGTGCGAATACCGCCGAACGTCACGACCTCGTCGGCGGCGCGCTCCTCGATCTCGATCGACGCACCGTCGGGCGTGTCGGCGTCGACCGTCGATTCGGGCGCGACCACGAGCAACGGCACGCCCGCGGCACGGGCGCCGAGGGCAAGGGCGTACGTACCGACCTTGTTGGCGACGTCGCCGTTCGCGGCGATGCGGTCGGCGCCCACAAGCACCACATCGGCGTGACCTCTCGCGAGCAGGAACGGCGCGGCCGAGTCGACGACGATCCGGTACCGCGCGCCCATTCGCGCCAGCTCCCACGCGGTGAGCCGCGCCCCTTGTAACAGCGGCCGGGTCTCGAGCGCCAGTACCTCGTCGAGCCGGCCCTGCTCGTGCAGCGTGACCGCCACCGACAACGCGGTACCGCGCTCGACGGTCGCCAGGCCACCGGTGTTGCAGATCGTCATCACGCGGACAGCGGTGGACGCGCCCACCAGCTCGTCGACGAGCTGCGCGCCGCGATCGCCCATCGCGATCGACGCGGCCACCTCCTCGTCACGGACGGCGAGCGCCTCGGCGATCACCGCGTCGGCGCCGGCCGGCACTCGTGCCGCCACCCGGTCGACCATCCGCGCGAGGTTCACGGCGGTGGGTCGCGCGGCGCGGAGCCGCTCCACGTCACGCCGCACGCAAGCCGGATCGCCGTGTTGCGCGGCCAACGCGACACCGAACGCGCCCGCCACGCCGATGGCCGGGGCGCCGCGCACCGCCAGCCGGCGAATCGCGTCGACCAGGTCGTCGACCGACGAAATGCGCAACACGATCTCGTCGTGCGGGAGGCGCGTCTGGTCGATCAGTTCGACCGCGCCGTCGATCCAGTCGATGGTGCGTCCGGGTGCCAATCGCGGCCTGTCAGCGTCCACCTGCGACCAGCCCTTTCCGTGGAGGCGGCGATCACGGTACGCCATACTCTCGGCGATGGATCGCTGGACGAGCCCACGGACCCCTGCTCGGCGCGTCATGGCCCTGATCGCACTCGTCCTTCTCACTGGATGCGTGAAGACGACGGCGAACCGCGACCCGATCATCACACCGTCGACCGACGCCTCGGGTCGGCCGGTGGGAAGCGCCGGAGCCAATTCGCCGGCCCAGGCCCTCGACCTCGCACTCGCGCAGTCGGCGGTCGTCACGACGAACGATCTCCCGGGCTTCTCCCCGAAGGCGCCCGACATCTCGTCGCCGAGCCCGCTCGACGAAGCCTCGGGTCAGCAACTCGCGGCGTGTCTCAAGGTGCCCTTCAGCGATTTCGACAAGGGCTCCGGCGGACAGGAGGCCGAGGCAGGCTTCGAGAATGGCGCGAGCGAGATCGGGAGCAACGTCGCCATCGAGCCGACGAGAGCCCCTGTCGACAAGGGGTGGGCCGTGTTCACCACGCCTGGATTCGCGAAATGTCTCGAGTCCGTGGCCCGCGTTTCGTTCGCCACCCTCTCCAGCGGGGGGATCTCGTCGGTCTCGGTGACCCGCTTCGAACCGCACGTCGGCGACCGCTCCTTTGGGTTCCAGATCAGATTCACGATGACAGCGGGTGGCACCTCCGTCGACGGCGTGATGGACATGATCGGCATCTTCCATGACCGGGCCGAGATCAGCCTCCTGACCGTCGGCAGGGGAATGGAGTTCGATCGCGCCACCGCGCTCCGCCTCGCACACCCGATGCTCGATCGGGTCGGCACCAAAGCGGCCTGACCGCCGAGGCGGCTCCGGTACTACCGTTGTGCCCATGACCGACACCACATCCGCCCCGCCGCTCGCGCAGTTCCATGCCATGGTCGACGGCACCCAGGAAGACTGGGGCATCATCGCCGGCGAGGCGATCGCCTCGTTCATCGGCCTGCCCGAACGACTGCTCGCGCACCTGCGCATCCTCGAGGGCGAACACGCGGGATTCGCGGTCGATCGCCTCACCCACTCGCTGCAGACCGCGACCCGCGCCGAGCGAGCCGGCCGCGATGACGAGTACGTCTTCTGCGCGCTGATGCACGACATCGGCGACACGCTCGGGCCGGCCAACCACGCCAATATCGCCGCCGCGATCATCGAGCCCTTCGTCTCGGAGCAGAACCACTGGATGGTCGAGCAGCACGCGATCTTCCAGGGGTACTACTACTTCCACTACCTCGGCATGGACCGCGACGTGCGCGACCGTTTCGCCGGGCACCCCTGGTACGACTACACCGCCGAGTTCTGCCACGAGTACGACCAGCCGGCGTTCGATCCCGCGTACCCGACGCAGCCGCTCGAACACTTCGAACCGCTCCTGCGTGCGCAGGTCGCGAACACGAAGCGGAGTCTCTACAAGCCGGCGGCCGACGCGGCGATGGGGTCGTCCGACGGCGGTGCGAGCGCCGCGGAATAGCCGGGCCGGAACACCCGCAACAACAACAGCGCGAGCAGGCTCAGCGCGGCACCGCCGACCGTCACCACGCGCAGGCCGAGACGGTCGCCGAGCTGCCCCTCCACGTTGAGCGACACCGCGTACACCGTCCCGAGAATCACCTGGTTGAGCGACAACACGCGGCCGCGCAACTCGGTCGGCGCTCGCAGGTTCGAAACGGTCTGGAAGCTCGACAACGCCGCGAAGTAGAGCGCGCCACAGGCGACGATCGGCACGAACGCGACCGGCCACGACGGGCTGAGCGCGTACAACGAGAGCGCGACTGGCCCGAGCGTCAGGGCCGTGATCATCACGCGCCGCACTCCGAACCGCTGCACCACCGATCCGAACAGGAACCCGGTGAGGACCGCACCCAACCCCTGCCCGGAGATCAGCCAGCCGACCGCCCGCTTGCCGCCGCCCAACTCCTTCTCGACCATCGCCGGGATCAAGCCGATGAACGGCGCGATGCACAAGGTGTTGAGACACAGAGCCTGCGCGGACACGCGCAATCCGGGATCGGCATTCACGAATCGGAACCCCTCGCGGATCGCAGCCAGCATCGGCGTCCGCACCCGGGCGCGCTCGGGCAGGCGAAGCGTCATCAACGCGGCCGCCACCGCCAGGAAGCTTCCTGCGTTGATGCCCAACACCCAGGCGATGCCGAACTGCTGATAGATGAGGGTGCCCAACAGTGGGCCCCCGACGCGGCCGAGGTTCCACGACGCCGCGCTCAATCCGACGGCGGAGCTCATCACGTCGGGCGGCACGAGATCCGGGAGGATCGCGCCGAACGACGGGAACGCCAACGCGAACACGCATCCGTTCGCGAGCGCGAACAACGCGAGCAACGGAGCGCCGGGATGCCCGACGACCATCACCCATGTAAGTGCCGTGGCCAGCGCCGCCTGCACGATCGTCGCCGTGAGGAACACGGTGCGACGATTCAGACGATCGGCCAGCGCGCCGCCGAACGGACCGAGCAGCGCGGTCGGCGCGAACTCACCCGCCGCCACGAGGGCTGACCACCCGGCGCTGTGCGTGAGATGCGCGGTGTAGTAGCCGAGCGCGGCGGCCTGCATCCATGTGCCGACGTTCGACACGATCGAACCGGTCCACACGACTCGGAATGCTCGGTGACGCAGTGGTGCGAACGTGCCGGTGGCCATGAGCCGCCGACGATACTCACCCCCGGCGATGCGCCGGCCCGGCCGGCATGGCGGGTCAGGCGATCTCGACCGTTCCACGGCTGCCATCGACCGTCACGATCATTCCGTCGCGCAGCCGCGCGGTCGCGTCGCGGGTACCCACGACCGCGGGGATGCCGTATTCGCGGGCGATGACTGACGCGTGTGCAGCAACAGAGCCACCGTCGGTGACGACTGCGCCGATGAATGCGAACAACGGAGTCCAGGCCGGCGCGGTGACGGGCGCGACGAGCACATCGCCGGGCTCGACCTTCGCGAAGTCATTGACATCGCACACGACCCGCGCCGGCCCGGTGAACCGGCCGACGCTCGACGGCGTTCCGACGATCGTCGTGTCGCTCGCCACCGTATCGCCCGATCGCGTCAGACCGACCGGCGTGCCCGTGCGGGATTCGTCGCGCAGCGCCGTCATCGGCCGTGCCTGCAGCAACCAGAGTTCGTTGCCGACGATCGCCCACTCGATGTCCTGTGGTCGGGCGAAATGCGCCGCGACGCGACGCGCGAGCCGTGCAACCGATTCTGCCTGCCCCCCGGTCAGGATCTCGTCGGACGATCGTCCCCGGCTGATCCCCGCGATCGACACCGTCCACTCCTCACCAGTGACCTCGCCGGAGAGCAGCTGCTCACCCCGTCCACTCGTGGCGACCACGACGACCTCGTCGCGGGCGCCCGTCAGGGGATTCGCAGTGAACGCGACTCCGGCCGCCTGGGCAGGAACGAGATGCTGGAGGAGCACCGCGATGGGACCTCCCGCACCGGCGTAGGCCCTCACGCGTTCGCTCATCGCCGATCGGGCGACCACCTCGATCGCCGCCATGACCGCGTCGAACCCGACCACGTCGAGGACCGTGTCGTACATGCCGGCGAACGACGCGTCGACGCGATCCTCGACGACCGCGGACGATCTCACCGCGAGCGCCACCGCTCCGAGGTGATCGACGGCATGCTCGACCGCGCGGCCCCACTCGTCACGGTCGGCGCGACCGATGAGGTCGACCGACAGAGCGATCCCCTGGGGCACGGCGAATCCGGCGGCAGTCAACTCGGCGAGACGCGCCGCCTTCGCACCGATCACCTCTGGCGTGGGCGTCGGCGTCGACGCCAATGCGATGCCGACCGAATGGCGAATCCTCGGCCCCACGGCCGTCACTTGCCAGCGCGTGGTGGAGCGGCGGCGGCCGCTTTCAGCTGCGGCTGCACGCGGGCGAAGATCGCCTGGGCGATCACATCGGCGGCGAGCTCGTTGGTGTGGATGAGATCGTGGAACACGGTCTTCGTGACACCGTCGAGCGCATGCGAGAGGTCGATCTCGCCGGCCGGGAGGTGACTCAGGGCTGCCTTGATGATCGCGGCCCACATCTTGCGGCTGTCGTCGTCGATCGCCTTCGAACTGCCGGTCGCTGCGGGCGAGGACGCCAGCATCGGCTGCCACAGGAAGATCGGGGTCACGGCCACCGACTCGGCGAGGTGGCGCGCCAACTCGACCGAGTGCCCGTAACGAACCATCGCGTGAGCTGCCAACTCCTGAGGACCGACCGGCGGCCCGGTCGTCGGCGGCGGCGATGCTGACGCAATGGACGAAATCACCGGCCCGTTGACCACCAGGTCGTTGAGCGGTTGCTCGATGAACACGGCCTCTGACTCGTCGGAGCCGCGACCCACCGAGTTGCGCGCGTTCTGCTGCGTCAAGTCGTTCGCGCCGTCGTAGAACATCGCGATGTCGGGTGGCGGCTGCATCGAGAGCAGCTCGCCGAACTTGCGGACACTCTGGCCCCGCACCCAGCCCGGCATCGCAAAATTGCTGATGTCGAGCGCGATGCCCTTCGCCCAGGCGGCCTTGGCCAACTGCGACGGCGGAGAGAACTCGTCGCGCTGGTACCACCCCCACGCGGCCGATCCGCCGAACCACCACACCTTCACGCGCCGGCACTTGCACGGCGGGGGTGTCCATGTGGTCCTGACACCGTTCGTCTCGTTCACCCAGTGGCTCGCGATGTCGCGGTAGGTGTACGTCGTCGTCGCGTCGAATACGCCGTGGTCGGCGAACTGTGTCGCGTAGCAGCCGATCGACGGCCATCCCGCCTGACCGTCCAAGGCTGGGGATCCCACCGACGAGTCGGGGGTGTCGGTGCACGGGTTCTTGAGGGGAAGCTTCTTGGTGGACTTGCTCGCGGGTGCCGCCTGCGCCGGCGGTCCGTACTGGGGCACCGGCTCGGGCTTCCGCACGACCCGCCACACGACGTACGCCGTCGGTCCGCCGAGCAGCGCGAAGGCGAGCAGGCTCGCGATGAGGCGTTGCCCGAGCTGCGCCGCGCCGCGCCGATCTTCGACGCGCAGATCCGCGAACGACCGCACGGGGCTCACATCGGCCGCGCCGCGGACCACCCATCGCGTCGAGCGCGCTGTCGGAGGATCCAGCGGATCGACCCGGGCGATCCGTTGGGCGATCCACACGCAACACGTGGTCAGCGCCGCGGGCACCATCACGATTGCACCCACCAGCGCCCCGAGTGGGCGGCCGATCACACCGAGGAGCCGCTTCTGACGCGCGCCGACGCGCCGAGCGAGTGTGCCCATTCGCCCGCCCGCTGTCGCGAGTCGCGACGGGATCGGACGGGGCCAGACGATCGAGGTCGCGACGAGCAGAGCGCTCACGACGAGCAGCGCCGCCGGGTTGCGCAGACCCGTGCCCCATCCGAGCATCGCCTCGATGATCAGGAGCGGGATCCAGGCGACGAGCAGTGGGACCGAGGGGAACGAGGCCCTCCGCGGCACGACCACGCCGGCGGCCGCGGCCATGACGAGGGGTAGGAGCACGAGGATGACGATCGGGAGCGGACGCAGCCCTCGATCGACGAAGTGGATCGTCATCGCGGCGAGTGCCGCGACGACCGGCGACCAACGAGGCCACCGACGCGACAGCAGGACCGCCACCACCGTCACCGCGATCGCGTCGCGAGGTCGCAGCTCGAGGTAGTCGAGGCGCCGCAACTGGATCCACACCGGCACGAACGCCGCGGCCCACACGATCGCGGCCCAGACGAGCGATGACGACATCGGACGCGGCGCGCGGGTGGTCGCCACCTCGGACCACGAGGCGTCGTCGCCTTCCGGTCCGTTCGACCGCTCCAGTCGTTCGCGTGCCACCGTGCCTCGTCCTCGCCTCACCCGGCGAGTGCAGGGTAGCGAGTATCCTCACCGCCGGTGATCACGCTGCGCGTCGGGCTGCAATGAGCGACCAGCGGCCTCGCTTCAGGGGTGACATCGACGGCCTTCGCGGGGTCGCCATCCTGCTCGTCGTGCTCTACCACGCGGGCATCGGCAGTATCAGCGGGGGCTTCGCCGGCGTCGACGTGTTCTTCATCATCTCGGGATATCTGATCACGCGAAACCTGCTCGGCGAGGTCGAGTCGACGGGCAAGGTCACCCTCCGAGCGTTCTGGGCCCGCCGCGTGCGGCGACTCGTGCCCGCCCTGTCGCTGGTCGCGCTCGTGACCGTCATCGGCAGCGCGGTCATCCTCTCGCCACTCGAACTCGGCCGCGTCGGCTCCGAAGCGGTGAGCAGCGTGCTCTACGTGTCGAACTTCGTGTTCGCGAGGACGCAGGGCAACTACTTCGGCAACGCCGTCGGCGAGAGCCTGTTCCTACACACCTGGTCGCTCAGCGTCGAAGAGCAGTTCTACCTGGTGTGGCCGGTGCTGATCGGCGTGCTCGCGTTTGTGGCGACGCGGCGCCGTCGATCGAGCTTCCGTCCCGCACTCGTCGTCATCCTCGCGTCGGGATGCGTGCTCTCGTTCGCGGGATCGGTACTTCTCACCGACCGCGGATCATCGTGGGCCTTCTTCAGCCTGCCGACCCGCGCCTGGGAGTTCGGACTCGCGGGTCTCCTCGCGCTCGCCGCGCTCGAGAAGCGACGACTGCCGCAGTGGCTGCCGACCACCCTCGGGGTCGTCGGGATCGCGCTGATCGTGGCCGCTGCGGTCGGCATCGACAGCGCCACGGTCTTCCCGGGCTGGGCGGTGCTCCTGCCGGCGGCCGGAGCGCTCGCGGTCATCGCCGGCGGCGAGACCGGGGGCGCACCCGTGTCACGGTTGCTCGCCAACCCCGCGGCGCAATGGCTCGGGCGTCTCTCGTACTCGTGGTATCTGTGGCACTGGCCCGTCATGAAGCTCACCGTCGCAGCCGCCGGCCACGACTCGACGGCATGGCGCCTCGTCGGCGTGACGGTCGCTCTCGGCCTCGCGGTCGCGAGTTACCACCTGGTTGAACGTCCGATCCGCTTCAACCGCGCGCTCGTGTCGTCACCGATCCGAACGTTCGTGATGGGTGCGCTCACCACCGCGATCGTGCTCGCCTCGGTCGTCGGACTGCGCGAGGTGCGGACGCATGGGTTGACGAGCGACTCGTTCATGGCGGCGCTCAACAAGGTGAAGAGCGCCGACAACCCCTTCAACTGGGAGGCGGATCACTGCACGCCCTACGCCCGCGGCGTCTGCCAGTTCGGTGAGGTCACGAGTGCGACCACCGTCCTCGTAGTCGGCGATTCGCACGCGTCGCACTGGGTGCCCGCGCTCTCGACCGCCGGCACGCGACTCCACGTGCGCGTCGTCGTCGCCCGTATGGGTGGCTGCCCCTCGGTCGACCTCGAGGTGGCGATCGACGCGACGACCCTGGTGCCCCGCCCGGGCTGCACGGCGTTCCGCGCCAAGATGCCGGCGCTGATCGCCACGCTGAATCCCGCGGTCATCGTGCTCTCGAACTCGTCGTACCTCGGCCGCGTCTTCGACCGTGACGGATCGATCGGGTCGACCTCCCACCAGCTCGACCTCTGGCAGCGAGCCTTCACCTCCGAGATCACCAGCCTGCGTGCGACGGGCGCCGAGGTGGGGGTCGTCCTCGACTCACCCGACCTCGGGCGCGATCCGATCATCTGCGTCGCGCGCGAGCACAAGCTGCGCCCGTGTGACGTGCCGCGGAGTGTGGCGATGAAGCAGATCACGCCGTTCCACGAGGTCGAGCAGGCAGCCCTCGCGAAGCTCGGCGGCGATCGAACACTCGATGCCGCGCAACTCGTGTGCCCCGACTCGAGCGCGACCTGCCCGGTGTCGATCGACGGTCACTACACGTTCGTCGACAAGGACCACGTCACGGCGTCGTTCGCCCTCAGCAAGGCCGACGACTTCGAGCACTTCCTCAACCGACTCATGGTGCAGCGCTGACTCTCGCGGTCAGATCGAGAGGCAGTCGAGACCGATCGACTCGTGACGCAACGCGTGGCGGATGCCCGTGTACACCGCGCCG
>JAYTFP010000266.1:0-7302 GCA_043734285.1 Acidimicrobiaceae bacterium | reverse complement strand
GCACGGCGTCGTTGCCAAGCTGGTCGCGCGTCAGATCGACGGTGTGCTGCGGCAGGTGTCCGCGTATGCCACCCAGGTGAGTGCGACGTTCGACGCGGTCACCGAGTCGATCGACGAGCTTCGTTCGATCCTCACCACCGAGGTGTTCGGCGACATCGACGCGGTCCACGCGCGCCTGGTCTCGGTCGAGCACCGACTCGCCCGGCTCGAGGCGAGCCGTCCAGACCAGCCTGCGCCGACCGACGCCGACTGATGCAGGTTCACCAGCTGCTCGCCGGCGCGGCACGGGGCGACGCGATCACACAGATCGCCGCGAACACGAAGGATCTGCTGCGTCGGCGAGGCGTCTCCGACGTCTTCGCCCATCATCTCGACGACAGCGCCCACGGGCTGGCTCGACCGCTGAGCGAACTTCCCGAGTCACGCTCGAGCGACGACGCGCTGCTGTTGCGGCTCAGCATCGGCGACGAGGCGCTCGAGGAAGTGGTTGCGTCGCGATCGGATCGTCTGATCGTCGGCTATCACAACATCAGCCCTCCGGAGCTGTTCGAAGAGCTCGACCCGGGGTTCGCGGCGCTGCTCCAGAGGGGGCGCACGTTCGCCAGCGACATCGCCCCGCGGGCGATCGGCGCGTACGCGGATTCGACGTTCAACGCCGACGACCTGATGAGCCTCGGCTTTCGCGATGTCGACGTCGTGCCGCCGTTGCTCGACCCGTTCCGACTGAGCCGCCTCGAACCCGACGTGGGGTTCCTCGTCGAGATCGAGCGTCGCGCGCCGGCCGAGCTGGTGTTGTTCGTCGGGCAGCTTCTGCCACACAAGCGACCCGAACTCCTGATCTCGGCACATCACCTGCTCACGTCCCACCATCGCCCCGATGCCGCACTCGTCATCGTCGGTTCGCCTCGATTCCCTTCGTACTTCCGCCAACTGGCGAACTACTCGAGCGCGCTCAACCTGCCGCGGGTCTGGTTCACCGGACCCTTGTCGGATCGCCAGCTCGCAGAGCTCTATCGCCGAGCCGACGTCTTCGTGACCGCCTCGGCACACGAAGGATTCTGTGTGCCGATCACCGAGGCGATGGCGGCGTCGGTCCCGGTCGTGGCGAGCGTTGCCGGGGCGATTCCCGAGACTCTCGGCGGCGCGGGTCTGCTGGTCGACGACCCGAGTCCGGCCGCGTTCGCCGAAGCGATCGACACAGCGCTCGACCGGTCGGTGGGCGCCAAGTACGCGATCGCCGGGCGACAGCGAGCCGGTGAGCTCGGTATCGACGCGGCGGCGAAACGCCTCGACGCGTTCCTCGACGCGACGTTGTGACGCGATGCGCATCCTCTACGTCGTGCAGCGCTACGGGCCGGGGGTGGCCGGAGGCGCGGAGGCACTGACCGCGATGTTGGCGACGCGTCTGGCCGGGCGCGGCCACGATGTGTCCGTCCTGACGAGTTGTGCCCGCGACTACGACACCTGGATCGACGAGTTCCCACCGGGTCGATCGACGCTCGACGGGGTCACGGTCCACCGGCTCCCCGTGACTCGACCGCGCGACCCGGCTCGGTTCTCGGCCCTCTCGCAGCGTGTCGTCCCGTCGGCCGGCAGGGCCGTCACGTCCGCGCTCGAGTCGGCGTGGATGAGCGAACAGGGTCCGGTCCTCGACGGCTTCGACGACGCGTTCGCGGCGCTGATCGCCGACTGCGACGTGGCGGCCGCCATGACGTACCTGTACGCGACGACGACGGCGGCGTGTCGCGACGCGATGGGCAGTGTGCCGATCGTGCTGCACCCCACCGCGCACGAGGAGTGGCCCTTCCGGCTGCCACTCATCCGTGCGGCGGTCGATTCCGCGAGCGGCATCGCGTGTTCCACGCCCGAGGAGCTCGAACTCGTCGATCAGCAGTTCCGACCGGCCGTGCCGACCGAGGTGATCGGCATCGGGTTCGACCCCCCTCCGCACGCGCCCGACGTCGATGCCTTCCGTGGGCGGTTCGGTCTGGGTGACGCTCCGTACGTGTTGTGTCTCGGCCGGATCGATCCGAACAAGGGGACCGATGAGGCCATCCGATTCATGGCCGAGTCGCGTCGACTCGGCAGCGTTGCGACGCTCGTGCTCTGCGGGGCGCAGATGATGGACGTCGAGGAGAGCGACGGTCTCTGCCTCACCGGGTTCGTCGACGATGCGACCCGCTGGGCCGCGATTGCCGGCGCGTCAGTCGTGCTCCAGCCGTCTCGTCAGGAGAGTTTCGGCATGACGCTCGCCGAGTCATGGCTGATGGATCGACCGGTCCTGGTACAACGTGACTGCAAGGTGACCGCGGGGCTGGTTCGACGCAGCGGGGGGGGAGTCGTCTACTCGACGTTCAGCGAGTTCGACGCGGGTCTGCGGGTTCTGCTCGCGGATGACCGCCTCCGCGGATCACTCGCTGCGCAGGGCCGTCGTTTCGTCGAGGACGACTACGAGTGGTCAGCGGTGCTCGATCGGTACGAAGACCTCATCGGTCGGTCGATCCTGGCGTATCGCGGTCGTCTCGCCCGTCCCGACCATCACGGCTGAGGGCGTCGACCTCGGCGCGAACGCGGTCGAGCGTGCGCTCGTTCTCGGCGCGCATGGCCAGCATCATGTCGTGCAGGCCCTGGTCCATGGCCTTGAGGCTGTCGGTGACCTTCGCCAGGTCTGCCGGCGTGACCTCGACAGTGCCGTACGGCGGGAGGCCCGCGGCTGAGCGGAGCAGGCGACGAACGACCTGTTTGATCATGTCGTCGTCGCCTGCGAGGCGACGAACCCGTCGGATTCGGTCGAGCGGTAGTGCTCGATGGTCGACTCGAGGAAGCTCACGAACCGCGACGTCACCTGACTCCATTCATACTGGCGGGCATAACTGCGACCGTTCTCGCCGAGCGTAACCCGCAGCTGCGGTGATGCCAGCAGGACGTCGAGCGACGCCGCGAATTCCGAGAACACCGCGTACGACATGCCGCCCGACGCTCTCCTCACCTGGCCCGCGAGAACCTCGGAGCCGCGTTGCACGAGCGCGGGCACACCACACAGCCAGCCCTCGACCAGGCTCAGCGAGAAGCTCTCGTTGAGCGACGGTTGGACCAAGACGCGGGCGCCTTCGATCAGTGCCCACTTCTGCGCCTCGGGAAGGAAGCCCGTGACCACGACGTGGTCGTTCGCCGCGATCGGGTGCACCGACTCACCGACGAGGACGAGGCGCAGGTCGCTCGTCGGCTTCGCCGACGGGGGGCTCTCCTGACTGAGCGTGCCGCCTCTCGGCGCACCCTCCAGCCGCTGGTACTCCTTGAACATCTCGACCAGTTCGAGTGTGCCCTTGCCCGGGTCGATGCGGCCGACACACACGAGGTAGGGCCGGTCGTCGAGGCCGAGACTGCGCACGATCGAGCGGTCGAAATCGAAATCGGGCAGCGTGACGCCGGCTCCGATCACCCGGTGCACCGCGGCCGGTCGGAATCGGCGCACGACGAGCGTCTCCTCCTCGGGGCTGAGAAAGTTGATGCCGGCCACGTGCTGCATGACCCGGGCAACCGTGGGGAGGTGCAAGGCGGGCTCGTCATGCGCGACCGATTGCAGAGCTGTCGGCACGAAGGGGGCGACCAGGGGGAGTCCCACGGTGGTCGGCATGTACATGTAGCCCGAGAACCAGACGATGTCGAAGCGTTCGGCGTTGGTGGTGAGCCACTCCTCGAAGCCGATGAGATCGGGTCCGAGCCGACGCGCCCAGTCGTTGCCGACCACGGCAGCGAACCGCTGGTTCGAGGTGTGTCGTGCAGTGCGTTCATGGAGCCCGTTGAAGAGCACGCCGTCGCGCGTGTGGCGGGCGTCGAGGCGGTGGATGACGACGCCGCCCTCGGTCGTGGTGCCGCGGTCGAAGTGCGGCGCCCAGTCGGTGTAGTTGGCTGCCGTGCTGGTCAGGACCTCGACGTGGTGCCCGGCCTCGACGAGACGGAGGCTGAGCTGCGCTGCCAGCTGCTCGGCTCCTCCGGCGATGTCCGGGCCGAATCGCTGGACGACAGCGAGGATCCTCATCTCGTGGAGACGGTCCACTCGCCGCGGAGATCCATGATCCCGTGCGGCGCGAGCGTGCCGCCGCTGCGAACGATGACGCGCCACGACCGATCCTCGCGAACGAAGAAGTGCTGGATGTGTTCGTCGGTGATCGCAACCGACAGGTCGTACTCGCCCGGGGTCAACGGCACCGCGGGTATGGAGAAGTCGACGAATCCACGACCCGAGACCTTGCCCGTCGCCACGTCGTCGATCTGCGTGTTGGTGCCGGTCAGGTGCATGCCACTGGCCGCGAAGAGCCCGATCCCGAACACCGGATTCGCGACCGGCTCGGTGGCGTCGAAATTGATGCGGATCGTCAGCTTCTGTCGATGAACGGCGGCGCCGATCACGTCGCCGTCGGCATCGAGCAGCTCGACCGATACCAACTTGAGGGGCTGTCCGTTGTCGGGTTCGTCGGCCGCTCCGTACTCGACACCGAAAGAATCGGCCGAGGGCGTCGTGGCGATGGTCGTGCCCCGTGCCGCTGCTTCGGCCTCGTTGACCCGGGCCACGTAGGCCGCGGCGATGTCGGGTGCGGGACCCAGCTCCTGGACCACCCCGTGGTCGAGCCACGCCGCGCCGTCGCACATCGTCTGCACGACACCCATGCCATGCGTGACGACGACGATGGTCGTGCCCTGCTTGCGCAGTTTGTAGAGGTGGTCGAAGCACTGCCGCTGGAACTGCTCGTCGCCGACGGCGATGACCTCGTCGATGATCAGGATCTCGGGATGCACGTGCACGGCGACGGAGAAGCCGAGTCGCACGTACATGCCGGTCGAGTACACCTTGACCGGCGAATCGATGAACTGGCTGATCTTGTCGCCGGCGAACGAGACGATGTCGTCGAACGACTTGTCGATCTCCTTGCGGGTCATCCCGAGGATCGTGGCGTTCAGGTACACGTTCTCGCGACCGGAAAGGTCGGGGTGGAACCCGGCGCCGAGTTCGAGCAGTGTCGAGATGCGCCCCGAGGTCGTGACTCGTCCCTCGTCGGGTCGGTAGATCCCGGCGATGCAGCGCAGGAGCGTCGACTTTCCGCAGCCGTTGTGGCCGATGAGCGCGTACATCGAGCCCTCGGGGATCTCGAGCGAGACGTCGCGCAGCGCCCAGAAATGGGTCTCGCCCTTGTCGCGCCCGCGGCGGGTGAACATCTCCTTGATCGAGTGGGGCCGGTCGATCTGGAGGCGGAACTGCTTCGACACACCGTCGACGGTGATCGCGTTGCCCGTCATCAGATCTCCTCGATGAACTTCGGGGCCTTGGTGGCGAAGATCCACCAACCGACCGAGGTCATGACGAGGGCGGAGAGGGTCATCGCGATCCAGTTGAGCATCGTCGGTGCCTGCAGCAGATACATCGAGCGTCGCATCGCGCCGACGAAGTGCGTCATCGGGTTGAGCTTGAGGATGAAGGCGGCCGTGGGGTGCTTCGACCCGACAAGGCTCTCGGAATACACGATCGGCGTGCCGTAGAAGAGGATCTGGAGTCCGAGTGCCGTCAGGTAGGCGACGTCTCGATACCTGACGTTGAGGAGACTGACGATCAGCCCGATCCCGAACGCGAACAGGCTCAGCAGCAGCAGGATCGGAAGGATCAGCACGGTCGTCCACCCGACGTTGCCGACGCCGATCATGAACGCGACGAGGATGATCGACTCGACCGTGGTCTGGGTGAGCACCGTGAGCGAGCCGGCGATGATGGGGCACTCGGGTGGGAAGTAGGTGCGGGTGAGGAGGCCACCCGACGCGAGGAAGGCGCCGATCGCGACGTTGATGCCACCGGAGAACGTGTTCCACCCCACGAGGGCCGAGAACAGGTAGAGGGCGAAGATCTTCGAGTGACCGTTGCCGGCAACCGGCGCGGCGACCCCGAGGAACACGCCGAAGACCACGGTGTAGATACCCAGGGTGGTGGCCGGATTGATCAGCGACCACAGCCAGCCGAGGACGCTCTTCTTGTACCGGGCTCGAAGGTCTCGCTGCGCGAGATTGGTGATGAGGGTCCGGTACTCCCAGACCTTGGCGGGTGCTGTCATCTTCTCGAGGTGCGCGGGGTGGCCGTGATGGCAGGGAGTGACACTAGCAGTCGTCCCAGCGGGCCCGGAGAAGCCCACGCATGGTCGCGCCGACCCTGGGCGACGTGAATCGACGCAGCGCGACGCGTCCCGCGGCACTCAAGCGAGCACGCAGCTCGGGGTCGGATCGCACCTCTCGCATGAGGGCAGCAGCGTGGTCGAGGTCGGGCTGCGCCCAGTGTCCTTCCGCCGGGTAGAACGAGCCATCGCCGATCTCGATCTCCTTCGAGTCGACCAGCAGGGCCGCGCCGGGCGGCATGAAGTCGAGGTTGCCGGAGTAGCCGGTGGCGATGACGGGCGTGCCGGCCGCCATCGCCTCGGCCATCGTCAGACCGAGTCCTTCGGAGCGGTGCAGCGAGACGTAGCAGTCCGCCGCGGCGACCAGGGCGAGCCGGTCGGCGGCGTCGAGGTAGCGGTCCCACAGCTCGATGTCGGGCCGATCGGCGATCGCGTCACGGATCTCCTCGACCTCGCGGACGTGCAGGTCGCCGTTGATCGATTTGAGGATCAGGCGCGTGCCGTCGTCGGCCGAGAAGGCGCGTTCGTAGGCGGCGATGAGCTCGAGCGGGTTCTTGCGCTGGGCGATCGACAGGAAGTCGAGACTGAAGAGGAACGTGAAGCGATCGTCGAGGCCGACGCGTCGACGCGTCGCCGGGTCGGTGCGCGCGTGCTCGAACGCGGCCGTGTCGAACTCGAGCGGGATCGGTACCAGCGTGACCCGCTTGTTCGTGTGTGCAGCGAAGACGTCACGCAGGTAGGTCGTCGCGCCCCACACCTCGTCGAGGTGCGCGAACGCCGCGGTCTGCGACGGCCGCATGACGTCGGTCTCCCAGTACCAGAGCCCGATGTTGTAGCGGCCGTCGAAGAAGCCTGGTCCCACGTCGCCGACGAAGAACCCGAGCTGGTCGGGCGCGATCAGGATCAGGTTGAACCAGTACGGCGTGTGGATCGATCGCTCGGACCGCTCGCGTTGGCGGCTGTTCGTACGGTCGTAGGTGACCTTGGTCCAGGGGATCTCCGCCGCGTCGAGCGCGGCACCGATGCGGCGCACGGCCACGCCGAGCCCGAGCTCCGAGCCGTGGTAGCCGATCAGGTTGACGCCGAAGACACGCTCGTCGGGCGTCGCCTCGACGCGCCGGGTGGTGAGGAGGTCGGGGAGGAC
>JAYTFP010000265.1:0-4437 GCA_043734285.1 Acidimicrobiaceae bacterium | reverse complement strand
GCAACAGCGCGGAGTGGGCGACCGGCCACGCAGTGACACCGAGAAATGAGCAAAGAGGTGGAGATGACCTGAAAGGTGCTCATCGGTACCGTGAGACATGCGAGTCGACGGGATGGGTGGATGCAGACGGAACGGACTCGGTCGGGATCTGGGGCGATCGTGCGGACGATGCTCGCGTTCGCCGTGCTCGTGACCGTGACCCATCCGACGGCCGACCATCGAGGGGCGACGCGAACGCCGGCCGCGCCGCAGGTCCTCGCACTGACGCAATCCGAGGCGGCGACGCCCGAGCTGTCGATCGTCCGCACGTCGGTCCTGGCGTCGATCCCGCTTCACTGGCGCGACCTGCTGCCCGACTGGCACATCGAGTTCCTCGGGCCGCGTGACCACTACCGCGGCCGCACGTCGCCCGAGTCGCGGCACATCGAGGTCTACGTACGGCCCGACGAGACGTTCGAGGAGTTGGCGCACGTCACCGCCCATGAGTTGGGCCACGCGATCGACGTGACCTACCTCGACGACGCGGAGCGCGCTCGTTTCGCAGAGGCCCGCGGTCACACCGGTCACAACGCGTGGTGGGTCGCCGACGGCGCGGATGACTTCGGCAGCGGAGCGGGCGACTGGGCCGAGAGCTTCGCCTGGTCGCAGACGGGACGGCTCCCGTGGTTCTCACGTCTCGGTCCCCCGCCGACGGCCGCTCAGCTCGACCTCATGCGAACGATGTTCCCCTAGGCTTGTGAACTCGCCGACCGACCGCTCACGAAGGCAACCGATGTGACCACCGCAGCAACGACGGCGCGAGCCACGTCTCTGCCCCGCGGCATCCTGCGGGCGCTGCGACCGAAACAGTGGGCCAAGAATGTCCTGCTCTTCGTCGCGCCCGCCGCCGCGGGTGCCTTGGCGAGCGAGGGCGCCGACGGATTCCAGATCCACGGCCGCGCGATCCTGCAGATGCTGCTCGGGTTCGTCGTGTTCTGCATGCTTGCCAGCGCGACGTACCTGATCAACGACAGCGTCGACGTCGAGTCCGACCGGCGACACCCCACCAAGCGGAACCGGCCGATCGCTGCGGGCATCGTGCCGGTGCGACTCGCCGTGGGTCTCGCGGCGGCGCTCACGGTCGGCGGTCTCGGGTTGGCGTTGTGGCGCAACTGGCAGTTCTGCCTGGTGGCCGGGGTCTACGTGGTCTGGACGACGCTGTACACGTTCTGGCTCAAGAACCAACCGGTCCTCGACCTCGTCGCGCTCTCGGGTGGCTTCATCATCCGGCTCTACGCCGGTGCGGTCGTGGTCAGCGTGGGCGTGTCGGACTGGTTCTTCGTGATTTCGTGTTTCGGTTCGCTGTTCATCGCCGTGGGCAAACGCCTCGCCGAGAAGCGTGAGGTCGGCGATGACCACGCCACCATCCGACGGACGCTCGCTGCCTACAGCGAGTCGTACCTGAAGTTCCTGTTGGCGGTCTCGTGTGGGGGCGTGTTGTTCGCCTACGTCTCGTGGGCCCTCGACCGAGCCCACGTACTCGCACACGCGCATCACACCGCCGCGGCGGTCCTCACCGAGGGCTCGATCCTCCCCTTCGTGGTCGCCATCCTTCGGTACGCGCTGTTGGTCGAAGGTGGCCAGGGATCCGCGCCCGAGGATGTGTTCGGCCGTGATCGCCAGCTGCAGATGGTGGGTTTCGTCTGGGCGGTCCTGGCAGGCTTGGGGTTCGCCTATGGGAGCTGAGCGCGTGCCTCGGCAGCGGCTGCTGAACGGTTGGGGTTGCACGGCCGCGACCAGTTCTGACGTGATCGGGCTACTCGCTCTCGCGCCCGTTCGCGACGCGTTGCGCGACGCGCCACGAGGCGTACTGGGGCGCGGTCTCGGACGGAGTTATGGCGACAGCGCGCAGAACGCCGGCGGCACGATCGTCGACGGCACGTCGTCGGTGGGCATCGTCGACTTCGATCCGGGGTCGGGCCGGGTGACCGCCAAGGCGGGCACGTCGCTCGATCAGCTCATGACGTGGTTCGTGCCCGAGGGCTGGTTCGTCCCCGTCACACCGGGCACGCGGCAGGTGACGGTCGGCGGTGCGATCGCCGCCGACATCCACGGCAAGAACCACCACCAGGGCGGGTCGTGGTGCAACCACACGACCTCGTTCCGCCTGTTGACGGGTGAGGGCGAGCTGCTCGACATCGACCGCGAGCGCGACAGCGAGATCTTCTGGGCGACTGCGGGCGGAATGGGCCTGACCGGCGTGATCGTCGACGCCACGTTCGCCATGAAGCCGATCGAGTCGAGCCGGCTCATCGTCGACACCGACCGCGCCGCGGATCTCGATGAGGTCATGTCGCTCATGGTCGAGGGCGACGCCCGTTACGACTACTCGGTCGCATGGATCGACGTGATGTCGCGCGGTGCGTCGCTGGGTCGATCGGTCCTCGACCGTGGAAGGTTCGCTCGATTCGAGGAGCTGTCTGGCAAGGCGGCCCGCGATCCGTTCGGGTTCGTGTCGAACTCGCTGGGCACGCTGCCGCCGATCGTCCCCTCGGGCATGGTCAACAACCTGACCGTGCGCGCCTTCAACGAGTTGTGGTTCCGCAAGGCGCCGGCCCGTCGCCGCGATCACCTGCAGACGATCACCCAGTTCTTCCATCCGCTCGACCTCGTGGCGCACTGGAACCGCATCTACGGTCCGACCGGATTCCTGCAATGGCAGTACGTCGTGCCCGACGCCGCGACCGACGTGGTGCGCACCACCATCGAGGCCCTGAGCTCGGCTGGCCTGCCGTCGTTCCTGGCGGTGCTGAAGCGTTTCGGCACGGGAAACGACGGTCACCTCTCGTTTCCGACCGCCGGATGGACGCTCGCCCTCGACACACCCATCGGTGCCTCTGAACTCGGGCCATTGCTCGACCGCCTCGACCGTGAGGTCGTCGAAGCCGGCGGTCGTATCTATCTCGCGAAGGACAGCAGGGTGAGCGCCGAACACATGGGCGCGATGTATCCGCGGCTCGGCGAGTGGAAGGCGATCAGGGATCGGCTCGACCCGCACGGACACATCAAGAGCGATCTGGGTCGCCGTCTCGGTCTCTGCTGAGAGTTGCCGACAGGGTCGCGTCGACGGTCGCCGTCACCGCCTCGAGCGTGTCGCCGTCGAGGAACAGTCGCAGGTCGTCGAGCAGCTCGTCGACCGATCGGTACTCCTCGATGAGGAAGCGGGCGAAGAACGCGTCGTCCATCCATCCCGCCACGTCGGCCGGCATCGCCTCGATGAAGAGCATGCCGTCGGCGACCTTGCGGCGCAGCACCGGCCACGGCAACTCGCGGATCGTGTCGATCGTCGCCTCGGCCAGCTCGTCGGGTGACGACCCGAGGGTCGACATGTAGGCGGGGTGCATCATCGCGACCAGCGGCCACCCGGCTGCAGCGTGCGCGGTGACGGGATCGGCGGCGATGTCGAGCAGCCGAGTGAGCCACTGCGCCATTGCCCACTCGCCGACGGTTCGGGCCTCGGGCTGGCAGGGCAGTCCGAGGACGCGGCGACACACGTCGGCGATGTACCCGCTGGTGGACGTGTCAGTCGATGCGAGCACCTCGCCGTCGTCGTCGGCGACGGTGATCGCTTGATGCCCGTGACGGTCGAGGAGATAGGCGACATGCAGATGCGAGCCGGGTGTCGACGACCCGCACGCGACGATGGCGAGGCCGTTCCAGTGCGGCGGCGCCGAGAAGCCGAGCAACTGGTCGATGTCGGCGGTGAACTCGGAGACCTCGGTCATGGGGCGGCGCGGCGGACCGCAGAGTCCGATCAGCCGACCGGGAGGTTCGTGGACGAGCTGGCGACTGAGCGCGAGCAGTGAGCGGGGGGTGAACGACGTGCCAACCATGGCGACCTTCTCGAAGACGTGTCCCAGCGTTCGAGAAGGCGATCGCGACCGCCGTCAGTATGCATCACCGCGCTGACATCGCGCTCGTGCCCACGACCCAGGAACCGGCCGCGGGCCAGCGCCGCACCAGCAGCTCACGCGCCAGCTCGGCGTCGCTCGCGACGTAGCGTTCGACCAGGTCGGGATCGAGCTGGTGCAGGTGCTCGACGTCGACCTCGACCGGGTCGAGCCCGACGAGGCGCGCCATCGCCTTGAGGCCACACGAGACCGGCAGGGCACGCCCGACGTCGCTGCGATACATGAGGTACCCGTCGAGATGGCCGTGGTCGAACCACGACGTGCCGCGCAGCCCGATGTCGATGCCGAGGCGCTCGGCGCGCTCGGCCAGGAACGGCAGGTCGAACGCGGTGCCGTTCCACGTGGTGATGACACCTGCGGGGAGTTGTTCGAGATGCGCGGCGAGGTCGCGGAGGAGCGCTGCCTCGTTGCCGCTGAACACCGAGGTGGCCGTTTCGGTGGCAACAGCCACCGCAACGATGGCGGCGACGCCCGGATCGAGGCCGTC
>JAYTFP010000264.1:0-4824 GCA_043734285.1 Acidimicrobiaceae bacterium | reverse complement strand
CGCGGTCGTCGTGCGGCTGCTGCTCTGGGCGTTCGGGTTGTGGTCGTTGCGGCGCAACGCGTCGCAGAATCGGCTCGAGGCCCGCAATGGCGTCGAGCGGACCGCGGTGCTCGCCGGGGCGCTCGCGGGAACGCTCGTGGGGTCTGGCAAGCAGTCGCTCGTCGTCGCGAGCTTCGACTCGTCGTTCGTGAACGCCGACACGAATGCGATCACGGCATATCTCGAGTCGGCTCGGGGGGCGTTGATCGGCTACACGGGCGGTGTCTTCTGGGCCGACGCCAGCGGCGTGCCACGGGTCTCGGTGAACTCCGACAACGCTCCGCCATCGGCCGTCAGCATCGCCGACCGCGACTACTTCAAGACCGCCATGGCGGGCACGCCGGCGATGAGTTCGGCGCTCGTCTCGAAGGTCCGCAAGCTCCCGATCCTCGTCTTCGCCGCCCCGACCCATGGCCGTGACGGCAAAGTGAACGGCGTCGTCGGCGGGAGCGTGCGCCTCGACAACATCAATCCGGCCATTCTGACCGCGTTGTTCGGCACATCGTCGCTGAGCGTGCTCGACGGGCAGGGCCACCTGATCTTCGGGCGACAGCTCGGCTCGAGTGACACACCTGGCGTCATGGCGACGACGAAGGGGCGCGACAGCGGGACGCTGACGCACCTCAAGAGCGACAAGGGTCGTCCGGAGGTCGTCGCGTTCACGCGAGTCGTAGCCGCGGACTGGCTGATCCTGGTCGAACGCGACGAGGCCGACCTGTACGCGACGATCGACCACCAGAGTTCGTCGTCGCTTCGCCTGCTCGTCGCGCTCGCCTCGATCTCGCTCCTGGCGGCCGCCTGGGTCGGATGGCGCCTCGACCGGTCGCATCGCGACGTGATCCAGGAGCGGGCGCTCCTGACGACGATCCTGCAGCAGCTCCCGACGGCGGTCGTCGTCGCCGACCGATCCGGCCGGATGCTGGTCATGAATCGTCAGGCGGAGCAACTCCTCGGTGGTGACGACCCGCTCGAGACCCTTGCCCCGCTCGCCGACGCGCTCGAGCACGGCGAGTCGACGAACCGAGTACACGTCGAGACCGACGAGGACGAGGTGCGCCGTTTCGTGGTGAGTGCGGCCCCCGTACTCAGCGCGGGCAAGGTGCAGGCAGCGACTGCGGTGTTCGAGGACATCACGGTGCAGCACCGGCTCGACGTCGAGGCCGAGGCACTCGGCGCCGTCACCGCCTCGCTCGTCTCGGTCGACGACCCCGTCAGGATCTCGCGCCTCCTCGTCGACCCTGGTGCCATCGGCATGGGGGCGACGTCGGGCGTAGTGCTCCTCGTCGATCCGAACGATCAGGACCGGCTCGTCGCCTCTGCGTCGGTCGGTGAGCCTGCGGCCCGCGAACCGTGGAGCGTCGGATCGAGCCCGATGAGTCACCCGGCCCGCGACGCGGTGCGCAACGACCGAGCGGTGTTCCTCACCTCCGACGACGTCGCTCGCCGGTATCCGGAATGGGCGACCACGTTCGCGGCCTCGGGCGAGCAGGCATGGGCGGCGCTGCCGCTGCAGTCGGCGGGGCACGCCGTCGGCGTGCTCGGTCTCGGGTTTCCCGGTCACGAGTCGGTCGCGGGCCCGAACATCCCCAAGCTGATCGGCTTCGCGGCGCAGGCCGGTCAGGCGCTCGGGCGCGCTGTACGTCGGCGGGTCGAGCACGATGCCGCCCTCGTACTGCAGCGGGCCCTGCTCGATCCGGTCGATGCCGACATCGAGCACATGCAGTTCGCCTGCCGGTATCTGCCCGGATCCGACCACCTCGAGGTGGGCGGCGATTTCTACGACCTGATCGTGCTCGACAGCGGGTCAGTGCTCCTCGTCATCGGCGACGTGGTGGGTCACGGGCTGGCCGCGGCATCGGCGATGAGCCAGATCCGCAGCGCTGTCCGCGCTCTCGTCGCCATCACCGACGATCCCGCGCGGATCCTCACACTCCTCGACCGGTTCGTCGACATGGTGCCGGCGTGTCGGGTCGCGACCTCGGCGCTCGTGCGCGTCGACCTCGACGAGCAACGGATCGTGTACTCACTCGCCGGCCACCCGCCTCCGCAACTGCGACAGGGCGACGGCTCCGTCGCGGGGCTCGACGGCGCCCCGGATCCACCGCTCGGTGTGGCGATCGGCGCTCGCCGGGAGCACTCGATTGCGCTGACGACCGGATCGGCGGCACTGGTGATGTATACCGACGGCCTCGTCGAACGTCGCGGCGAGCCGATCGACCTCCGCATCGATCGCGTCGCGCGGATCCTCCGCACCGCACCGACTCCAGTCGCCGACGCGCTCGCGGAGGTCATCCTCGAGACGGTCGCCGACGAGGATCGCCAACGCGACGACATCGCGCTCATGTGCGTCTGCTTCGAGGTCGGCCCGCAGGCGCCGCGTCCGGATCGAGCCCAGCCGGATCGAGCGGGTCACGACCAAGCCCAGACGCCGTCCCACGACGTGGCATTCCATGACGATCCGTCTGACTTCGCCGGGCTGGCGCGTGCGTTCGCGGTCGACGCCCTGTCGGCCGGCGACCCGGTCGTCATCGTCGCCCGCGCCTCGTTGCTGCGCGAAGCGATCGACGCGATCGATGACGCCGGATTCGACACGGCGACCGTTACCTCGGTGGGCCGCTTCGTCGCAGTCGACGGCGACGAGCTGATGCGCGAGTTCATGATCGGCGAGCGGCCCGACCGCGGCCGGTTCGTCGAGGCAATGGCGCGGGTTCTGGCCCCGATCGACGACCTGAGCAGCGCCCGCGTGCTCGGCGAGATGGTGTCGATCCTGTGGTGCGGCGGCAACGTCGAGGGCGCCCTCGAGCTCGAGGCCATGTGGAGCGAGCTTGCCTGTCAGCACCGTTTCTCGCTCCGCTGTGCGTACCGGCTCTCGGACGTCCTCGCTGGCGGCGACCTCGAGGCCGCGCGTCGGCTGTGCGCCGAGCACTCGACGATCCACGCGCCGGCGAGCTATCTCCGGGGCGCGCTCGGCAACGGTTCGTCGGCACGCGTCGCCGACGCTCGGCGAATGGTCATGCCCGTCCCCGAGGCAATCGGCGCCGTTCGCCGGTTCGTCGCGACGTGGCTCCGGTCGTGGCACCACGACGACCTGGTTCCCGACGCGGTGCTGATGGCGTCGGAGCTGGCCACCAATGCGATCCGCCACACCGCGTCGCCGTTCCAGGTGCGACTGCAGCGCAGGGAAGGGTCGGTCCTGGTCTCGATTCACGATCTCAGCGCGGAGCTCCCGATCGTTCGCTCGCCGAGCACGCTCGAACCGAACGGTCGTGGCGTCGCGCTGATTGCGAGACTCGCACAGCGTTGGGGCTCGCACCCCGTGACCAACGGCAAGGTCGTCTGGCTCGAGCTCGAGACCTGAGGGTTGGAATCAGCAGTGAGGGGGAACACCCGCGAGTGGTCCTCTCCTCGCACCGGTCGGCGACAGCGAAGGTCGAATTCGGTCCACTCGACATCTCCTTCGATGCTCGGGTCGCAGCACCGCGCGACTGGACCTCGATGCACGCCCTCTGGGCAGTGGAGATCGCACGCGACCAGCCGTTCGATCGCATCGTCGAACTGTGTTGCGGCGCCGGCCAGATCGGGTTGCTGGCCGCGTGGTGGACACGGCGACCGTTGCTCCAGGTCGACACCGATCCTGTTGCCTGTCGATTCGCCCGCCTGAACGCGGGCGAGGCCGGCCTCGCAGATCAGGTCGAAGTGATGAACGCGCCTGCAGCGTGGTGCCTGCCCCCGGCCGTTCGCACTCACCTGATCATCGCCGACCCGCCCTCACTCACGAGCGACGAATCGACGCGGTGGGCGCATTCACCGATATCCGCGGTCGACGGTGGCGCCGACGGACTCGATCGCATCCGTGACTGCCTCGAGCTCGCGGTCGACCATCTGCACCCTGACGGATCGCTGTTGCTCCAGGTGCAGGGTGCGGCGCAGGCTGCTGCGGTCGACGTCGAGATCGCGCGGGTGGCGCTGCCGCTCGAGGTCAGCGAAGTCCGCGAGGTCGGGGTCGCCGGCGCGGTGATGCGCGTGGTGCCCGCTGTGTCAGCTCGCGGGCGCCGCGAATCGGATGTCGAGTGACCGCAGGTAGGTATGGAGCCCGGCGTCCTGCACGGGCACGATCCGCGCGTCTCGTGCCGACTCGTTGATGTGCGCATGCCACAACCCGGGCGGCGTCACGAAGGCGTCGCCCGATTTCCAGTCGATCCGTTCGGGGCGCACGATCTCGCCGTCGGCGTCGAGACTGCGTCCGATCAGCGTGTGACATCCCGGATCGCAGTCGACGACCAGGTCGAGTGCGACCGACTGGTGGCGATGCGGACGTTGCACAGCGCCGGCCGGCAGGAGTCCGTACATCGCCCACAGCACATGCGTGACCGTCTGTGTCGCCTCGCTCGCGCCGGTGCCGAGGAGCACGGCGATGCGGTTGCGCTGCGCCGCGTGTGTCGCGCTGGCAGCGGCGGTCAATTCCTGCTCGCACCGCGAGGCGGGAAAGAGCGTCGGTGCGAAGCGGCGCTGCGACGCGGTGACACCGAGGTAGCGCAGTAGTGGCTCGTCGGTGACCCAGTAGATCGTCGCGTCGGCGGTCGCACGGTGCGACGCCGGGCACCCGCTCGGAAGCACGAAGAAGTCGCCCGTCGACCACTCGAGTGTGCCGTCGTCGAAGGACGAACTGCCCGAGCCGGACAGCACGTAGTACAGCTCGGACGTCGCCCATGGATTCGTCTGGACGGTGTCGCCGGGTGCGATGCGGATGAACGACGCGCACAACGCCGGACTGGTCGCCGGTCC
>JAYTFP010000263.1:0-2477 GCA_043734285.1 Acidimicrobiaceae bacterium | reverse complement strand
ACAGCGACAACCACGTCTCGCGGTCGCCGGCCTCGACGGCCCGCATCGAGCGCAACGAGGCGTCTCGTGCCGGATGGGAGGGGAACGGATCGGGCAGTTCGGGCATCCGCCCAGGATGGCAGATCGCCTTCGGTCAGGCCCGCTCGGTGTCGGCGCGCGATGGGCCGCGTCGAGGAGCGTCCGTGGCGTCTGCGACAATCGGCCGCTGACATGGCAACGTCGATCCGACTCCGACCCTGGCAAGCCGAAGCGCTCGAGCGACTCGCCGCCAGCCCCCGCACCGATTTCCTTGCGGTGGCCACGCCGGGCGCTGGCAAGACGACGTTCGCGCTGACCGCTGCAGCCCAGCACCTCTCCGATCGCCGTTGCCGGGGCGTGATCGTGGTCGCGCCGACGCAGCACCTCAAGGTGCAGTGGGCGCTGGCGGCCCTACAGGTCGGCCTTCATCTCGACCACGACTGGGCGGCGAGCGACGGTGTGCTGCCCGACGACATGCACGGGATCGTCACGACGTACCAGCAGGTCGCAACATCGGCTCGGACCCTGCGCCCGCTCGCGGCGGGCGCGTTCGTGGTGCTCGACGAGATCCACCACGCGGGCGACGACCGGTCGTGGGGCGAGTCAGTGCTCGAGGCCTTCGAGACCGCCGGCCGCCGCGTGGCGTTGTCGGGCACGCCCTTCCGCTCCGACACGTCGGCGATTCCCTTCGTCGACTACCACCTCGACGAGGCGCGCCCTGACTACGAGTACGGCTACGGCGACGCGCTGATCGACGGCCGCGTCGTGCGGCCCGTCTACTTCCCGGCGTTCGGCGGTCATATGGAGTGGGTCGCGCCCGATGGATCCGAGTACTCCGCCTCGTTCGACGACGCGCTCGGCAATCAACTGTCGAACCAGCGACTTCGCACCGCGCTCTCGCTCGACGGGCAGTGGCTTCCGACCGTCCTCACCGACGCGCACACCGAGTTGATGAAGTTGCGACGCCACCATCCCGAGGCCGCGGGTCTCGTGATCGCGATGGACCAGGAGCACGCGCTCGGCATCGCGTCGTTGATGACCAAACAGTTCGGGATCACGCCGACCGTCGCCGTGTCCGACGATCCTCTCGCGTCGATGAAGATCAGCCGGTTTTCTCGGTCGGCCGATCCGTGGATCATCGCGGTGCGAATGGTGTCCGAAGGCGTCGACATCCCTCGCCTGCGAATGGGCGTGTTCGCGACGAACACGACCACTGAGCTGTTCTTCCGCCAGGCAGTCGGGCGTCTCGTGCGATGGCAGCGGGGCGTTCGTTCGCAGAAGGCGTTCCTCTTCGTGCCCGATGACCCCAGGCTCGTGCGGTACGCGACCACGCTCGCCGAGCATCGCCGCCATTCGCTCCGCAAGCGCGAGAGCAACGACGATGATCGCTTCGGGCAGTTCGACGACCGTGAGCGGCTCGCCGCCGACGCCGATGCGCCCGAGGATCAGATGTCGCTCTTCGCGGTGATCTCGGCCGTCACGACGACGAGCCCCACGATCGAGACGTCGGTGTTCAGCGACGATCACCCCGACCACTGGGACGACGACGCTCTCGACGAGGGCGGCCCTGAGCTCGAGATCGAGCTCAGCGTGCCCCGTCCGCCGGGTGCGGGTGGCGCATCCGACGCCGGTGGCGACACGATCGACGCAAAGACTCGCAAGCAGCTGAAGATCGAACTGCGCGACGCGAACGCCGAGGCCGTGCGTCAGCTCGTTCGGTTCACCTCGTTGGACCATCGGCAGGCGAATATGGAGCTCAACCGGCTGTCGGGCATCCGCCGCGTGACCGAGGCGACGATCGAGCAGCTCGAGGTGCGACTCGCCGCGGCGAACAAGTTGCTCAAGAAGCTCTGAGCACTGCTCCGGCCAGTGCGCCGGTGTGTTCGCCGTGCTCCATGAACACCTTGCCGTTGACGATCGTCGCGTCGTAACCCTCGGCGCGTTGCACGAACCGTCCCGCGCCGTGGGGGAAGTCGTGCACGAACGTGGGCAGGCCGAGTGTGAGTCGATCGAGGTCGATGACGTTGACATCGGCGAACGCGCCGACCCCGATGGCGCCGCGATCGGCGAGACCGAAGAGCCGCGCTCCGTCGCTGGTGAGGCGTTGGATGGCGCGCTCGATCGGCATGAGCGCCCGCTCGCGGATCCAGTACGAGAGAAACCACGTCGGCTGGCTCGCGTCGAAGATCTGCCCGACGTGCGCGCCGGCATCGGCGAGGCCGAGCACGACGACGTCGCGCAGCAACATGTCGGCGATCTCCTCGAAACCCTGGTTGAGAACGGGCCAGTAGACGATCGCGTCGCCGCCCGAGCGTTCGAGCGCGTCGAGGTAGACCTCGGCCATCGTCGCGCCGGCGGCCGCTGCGAGCTCGGGGAGCGACGTGCCGGGCGCACAGTTGTAGCGGGCACCGTTGCCACCACCGAGCCCCACGCCGTCGGTCAGGTAGAACGCGCTCAGC
>JAYTFP010000262.1:0-2274 GCA_043734285.1 Acidimicrobiaceae bacterium | reverse complement strand
GCCTTCGGCGCACGCTTCGCCGCCCGCTAGCGTTGCGCGTCGGATGCCGAAACGCGCCGCCCCTCCCCCTCCTCAGCCCACGCTGGTGCTGTTGGTCCGTCACGGGCTGACCACCACGACCGGCACCGTGCTCCCGGGCCGCGCCCCGGGTCTGCATCTGGCGGATCGTGGCCGCGAGCAAGCCGAGCGCGCTGCTGCGCGGATCAGCGCCCGCGGCAACATCGCCGCGGTCTACGCCTCGCCGCTCGAGCGCGCGCGGGAGACCGCCGCGCCCATCTCGAAGGCCCTCGCACAGCGCACGAAGATCGCCAAGGGCCTCGTCGAGTGCGACTTCGGCGAGTGGACCGGCGAAAAGCTCTCGCTCCTCTCGAAGAAGCCCGAGTGGCGCACGGTGCAGCACTCCCCTTCGACGTTCCGATTCCCCGGTGGCGAGTCGTTCAGCGAGATGCAGACCCGCATATGCAGCCAGATCGAGTCGCTCGTCGCCGCCCACCCGGGTGAGGCGATCGTCTGCGTGAGTCACGCCGATCCGATCAAGGCGGCCGTCGCGCAAGCGGTCGGGACGCACCTCGACCTGTTCCAACGCATCGTTGTCTCACCGTGCTCGATCAGCGCCGTGCTCTACGGCGCCGGCTCGCCGCTCGTGCTCGCGGTGAACTCGACCGGAGACGACCTCGCCGCGCTGGTGCCGTCGTGAGCAGCTCGTTCGACCTTCCCGAGGTCAGCGCGTTCGCCGCCGGCACGGAAGGCCCTCCCGGACAGCGCGTGTTCTTCCTGCAGGCCGTGTCGGCCGACCAGGTGGTGACGTTGCGCCTGGAGAAGCAGCAGGTGGCGCTGCTCGCCGACTACCTCGATCGCCTGCTGACGACCTACGAGTTCGAACCGACGGTCGCGACGACGATGCCCGACCTGGTGCAGCCCGTGCTGCCCGAGTGGATCGTCGGCTCGATGATGGTCGCGATCGATGAGGCGCGGGCGAAGGTCGTGGTGATCGCTGAGGAACTCGAGCTGATCGACGACGAGGACGAGGAGGAGGACGACGACTTCGACGACGAGTCGACGGGGGCACAGGCCCGCATCTGTCTCGATCGCGGACAGGTCGAGGCGTTCATCGCCGGGGCGCGCGAAGTGATCGGCGGTGGTCGTCCGATCTGCCGGCTCTGCGGTGGGCCGATCGATGCCGACGGCCATGCCTGTCCCCGGATGAACTGATGTCGGACTGGTCCGGCGGCGACTTCGACGACGAGTTCGACGAGGACGAGGACGACGACGACCGCGGTTCGACCGGCTCGGTCGAGATCGAACTCGACTCCGACGTGACCGTCGACGATCCCGCGGTGATGCCGCTGTTGCGCTGCGGCGAGGTGGAGTTGCTCGGCCGCATGCCGTGGAGCTCGAACGGCACCTACCTCGTGCGGGTCGCCGACGCGGATCACCACACGCAGGCGATCTACAAACCCGAGTCGGGCGAGCGGCCGCTGTGGGACTTCCCTGCCGGACTGTGGCGTCGCGAGATCGCGACCTACGACATGGCGATGTACTTCGCGTGGCCGGTCGTGCCGCCGACGGTCGAGTGCGACGGTCCGCTCGGCGTCGGTTCGCTGCAGTACTTCGTGCCGGCTCATTTCGACCAGCACTACTTCACGCTGCGCGAACGTCCCGAGCACCGGCGTGCGTTCGAGCAGATCTGTCTCCTCGACCTGGTGACCAACAACACCGACCGCAAGGGCGGACACTGCCTCGCCGGCCTCGACGGCCGCATCTGGGCGATCGACCACGGCGTGAGCTTCCACCAGGAGTTCAAGCTGCGCACCGTGCTCTGGGACTTCTCGGGCGAACCCATCCCCGCCGACCTCGCCGCCGACCTGGCGCGACTGCTCGACGAGGGACTGCCCTCGTCGGTCGCGCGACACCTCGACGCGTTCGAGCGCGACGCGGTGCTCACGCGGACGCGCGCCGTTCTTGCCGGCGGGATCTTCCCGCACGACCCGACCGGGCGTCGCTACCCCTGGCCGCTGGTGTAGAGCAGGTCCGCGGGTCTCGCACGCTCTCTCGCACTCCAGAGGAGATGGCTCACACCACGTCACAGCGAATTCGCCGGTTCTTCGATCACCGCGGCCGCGCAATTCGCTGTGACGTGGTTTCGACCCACCGAGCTTCGATATTGGTCACCCTCTAGTGTCACTGCACGGCTGCGACATTCGAGGATCGCGCGTTTCTCCGACAATTCTTCGCTGCTGACGCCCGCGGGGTGGTTGTGGAAGGCGCAACTGT
>JAYTFP010000261.1:0-3195 GCA_043734285.1 Acidimicrobiaceae bacterium | reverse complement strand
GTCGCGATGTCGGGATCGGGGTGCGGGATCGAGCTGATGAGTGCCCGCGTATAGGGGTGCGACGGGTGGGCGAAGAGCTCGTCGGGGCTGCCCAGTTCGCACATCTTTCCGAGGTACATCACGAGGATTCGGTCGCTGATGTTCTTGACGACGGCCAGGTCGTGGGCGATGAAGATCATCGTGAGGCCGTAGCGCGCCTTCATGTCTTCGAGGAGGTTCAGGACCTGCGCCTGCACCGACACGTCGAGTGCGGAGACCGGCTCGTCACAGATGATGATCTTCGGTTCGGTGATCACCGCCCGAGCGATCGAGATGCGTTGGCACTGTCCGCCCGAGAACTCGTGAGGGCGACGCGTGAGGGCCGCTGCCGCGTCGACGCCGACGGCCTCGAGCACCTCGGTGACCTTCGACTGCTGCTCCGCTGGTGTGCCGGTCTTCCAGATCTTCAGCGGCTCACCGACGATCTGCGCGATCGTGCGCCGCGGGTTCAGCGACGAGATCGGATCCTGGAAGATCATCTGCAGCTTGGGACGCATCCGGCGCAATGCCTCGCCGTGCAACGACGTGAGATCGATGCCGTCGAACCGGACCGATCCCGATGTCGGTGGCGGGAGTTGCATGATCGCCTTGCCGGTCGTCGACTTGCCGCAGCCCGACTCACCGACGAGGCCGAGCGTTTCGCCGTCTCGCACGTCGAGGCTGATGTTCGAGACGGCGCGGACCTTCTGTCGACTGCCCTTGACCGAGAAGTCCATGACGAGGTTCTCGACCTGCAGCAGGGTGTCATCGCGCAGGTGCGCTGTTCCGCTCCCGGCCATGTCAGGCACCGCCCTTCGATGTCGTGAGGCTGACTCTCGAGCCCACCGGATGGAAACAGGCGAAGAGATGCGAGGGGTCGCCCGGCACCGGCTCGAGCGCCGGCTCCTCTTCTCGGCACCGATCCGACGCGTAACGGCAGCGCGGCGCGAACGAGCATCCCTTCAGCGGGTTGACGAGATCGGGTGGTGACCCGCCGATCGCCTGGAGCCGCGTGTGGCTCGGGTTCTCGAGCTTGGGGATCGATTCGAGCAGGGCCTCGGTGTACGGCATCTGCACGTCGGCGAACAGCGATCGGGTGGGCGCCTTCTCGACGATCCTGCCCGCGTACATGACCGCGATCTCGTCGGCCCGGTTCGCGACGACGCCGAGGTCGTGGGTGACCAGCACCATGCCCATGAAGCGGTCGCGCTGTTGCTCGGCGAGCAGGTCGAGGATCTGCGCCTGCACGGTGACGTCGAGCGCGGTGGTCGGCTCGTCCGCGAACAGCAACTTGGGCCCGCACGCGAGTGCGACGGCGATGACGACGCGCTGGCGCATGCCACCCGAGAGTTGCCCGGGGTACTCACCGAATCGACGTTCAGGTGCAGGGATGCGCACCGCGTCGAGCAGACCGATCGCGGTGTCGCGGGCCGTCTGACGGTCCATGCCGAGCTTGATCTTCAGCGACTCTGTGAGCTGCGCGCCGATCTTCATCACCGGGTTGAGCGACGTCATGGGATCCTGGAAGACCATCGCGAGTTCGCTGCCCCACAGCTCGCGGTAGCCGGTCGACGACAGCGTCGAGATGTCGCGTCCGTCGTAGCGGATCGTGCCCGTCTGCTCGCGACCGGCGCGGGGGAGCAGTCCCATCACGGCTTTGGACGTCACCGACTTGCCCGACCCCGACTCGCCGACGATGCCGAGCGTCTTGCCCCGTTGTAGGTCGAACGACACCCCGTCGACGGCTCGCACGACACCTCGCGGCGTCGTGAAGTGCACCGTGAGGTCGACGACCTCGAGCAATGGACTGGCGGCTGTGGTCACAGGGCACTCTCCCTCACATCGAACTTGCGGCGCAGGGCGTCGCCAAGAAAGTTCAACGAACAGACGGTCAACACGATGGCCACACTCGGTACGAACACCAGGTGCGGGTACTGCCGGAAGCTCTCGGCCCCCTTTGCCACGACGTAGCCCCACGACAGCGACGACTCGGGAACGCCGAGTCCGAGCAGCGACAGGCTCGACTCGGTCACGATCACGATGCCCACGCCGAGCAGCGCGATCGACATGAGCGCGGGAGCGACGTTGGGCACCACCTCGCGCGCGATGATTCGCAGTGGCTTCGCACCGAGCGCACGCGACGCCATGACGAACTCGCGGTCGGCCCAGCTGAGCGTCGACGCCCGGGCGATCCGTCCGAGGATGGGCGTCGCCACGACGGCGAGCGCCACGATGATGGCGGGCACTTTTCGATCGGACCTTCCGGCAGCGACGTTGAGGACCAACAGCATGGCAAGGATGAGCGGTGGGAAGGCGATCATCACGTCGAAGAGCATCGTGAACGCCGCGTCGACCCGGCGCCGCATGAAGCCGGCGAGGATCCCCATCGAGCCTCCGAGCAGTGTCGCGAGGCCGATCGAACATGCCGCGATGAGCAGAGTGATCCGCGTGCCGATCATGACCTGCGAGAACGTGTCGTGCCCGACGGTGTCGACGCCGGTGAGGTGGGTGACCTCGCCGATCGCACCCTTGCCCGCCTCCTGCGAGTTGCGCGCCGTGCGGTCGCGACAGTTCGTCGGGTCGATCACCGGATAGAGCGGGAGCCCCGATCCGTCGCCGCAGTTCGGCGCACGCGCCGAGGAGTTCGCCGGATCGGCGACGAGCATCGGAGCGAAGATCGCGATCGCGACGACCAGGATCAGCCACGCGGCGGCGACGCGGCCGCCGATGCCCAACGAGCGTGTCGTCGGCGCGTCAGGCACGACGGATCCTCGGGTCGAGGACGGTGTAGAGGAAGTCGACGAGGAAGTTGACCAGCACGAACACGACCCCGACGATCACGATGAAGCTCTGTGTCGCGACGTATTCGCCGCTGAGAATGCCCTGCGCGAGCAGGAATCCCATGCCCTTGATCTGGAAGATGTTCTCGACGACCACCGTCGAGCTGATCAGCGTGCCGATGTTGAGGCCCGCGACGGTGAGCAGCGTGAGGCTCGACGGTCGCAGCGCGTGACGGAACAGCACGCGGCGCGGGCGAATTCCCTTCGACTTCGCCATCGTGATGAAGTCCTCCTGCAGCGTGGCGATCATGTCGCTGCGTAGCAGTCGGAAGTACACGGCGATCTGCGCCAGCACGAGCGTCGTGACCGGGAGCACGACATGTCGGAAGTGTTGCCA
>JAYTFP010000260.1:0-23273 GCA_043734285.1 Acidimicrobiaceae bacterium | reverse complement strand
GCGCTGCGCGAGGGATCGCTCCTCTACATCGAGGAGATCAACCGCATCCCCGAGGAGACGCTCAACGTGGTCATCACGGTGATGAGCGAGGGAGAGCTGCACATCCCGCGGCTGGGCCACGTGGTCGCCGACCCCGGCTTTCGGCTGGTCGCCGCGATGAACCCGTTCGACGCAGTGGGCACCGCACGAATCTCTGGCGCGGTGTACGACCGCGTCTGCCGTCTCGCGATGGGATACCAGGCAACATCCGACGAGCTGACGATCGTGAAGCGCCGCGCCGAGCGCGCCCAGACCGCCGGTGACGCGGTCTTCGTCGGCCAGGCCGTCGACCTGGCCCGGGCGACGCGTTCACATGCCGATCTGCGGACGGGCTCGTCGGTGCGCGGCGCGATCGACCTCACGCTGCTGGCCGCGGGCCTCGCCGATCTCCGCGGGTGCAGCTACTCCGATGCGGACGTCACCCGCGACGCCGCGCAGATGTCGCTATCGGGACGGGTGCGCGTGCGCGAGGGGTGCGGCCGCACCGCCGAGGAGATCGTCGACGAGCTGTGGCGCAAGTTCTTCGACATCGGCGACACCGACGCGCCGCCCCCGCCAGAGCGGCTCCAGGGAAAAGTCTGACGCCACCTCCGCCCGGGGGTGGCGGCCTCGACGAGGTGGTCGAGGGTGACGAAGCGGTGCGGGCGGTCGCCGAGACCACGCGGCGCACCGAGGCCCGCCGCAATCTGGCGCGGCACGAGCGGTTCGAGGAGATCTCACCCGAGGTCGGCGAACTCGACGAGGACGCGTTCGAACGCTTCATGCAGGACGATCTCGACGGCGCGCTCGCGATGTTGGCCTCGCTCACCGGTGCGACCGACGAGCGCCTCCGCGAGTTGGCGCAGCAGCTGGCCGGACGCGTGATCGTCGACCTCGCACGCACCGGCGTCGCTCGCCGCCGCGGCGTCGGGCGGATCGAATCGCGCTCGGCGCGCATCGCCGACGGTGACCTCGATCTCGACGCGAGCCTCGATGCGATCGTGGCGGCGAGGTCGCACGGAACCCGACCCGCTCACGATGACCTGACCGTGCGCGCCTGGGCGAAGCCGGGGACGGCCGTGTGTCTCGTCGTCGATCGATCGGGATCGATGACCGGCGCGCGCCTCGCGGCCGCGGCCGTCGCCGCGGCGAGCGTGCTGTACCGGCTGGGCAACGACTGCTCGGTCGTCGCGTTCAGCGATCGGGCGATCGTGCTGAAGGCGCAGGACCAGCCACGCACCGCCGACGACGTGATCGGCGACCTGCTCCGCTTGCGAGGGCACGGTGTCACCGACCTCGAACTCGCGTTGCGCGCGGCGCGGTCGCAGCTCGATCGATCGCGCGCGGGACGCAAGATCACGCTGCTGCTGTCGGACTGCCGAGTCACGACGGGTGGCGACGCGACGGCCGCAGCAGCCGCTCTCGACCACTTGGCGATCATCGCGCCCGACGGCGACACCGTCGACGCCGAGGCGCTGGCCGCGGCGGTCGGCGCGACCTGCGTGCCCCTCTCGGGCCCGGCCGGCGTGCCCGACGCCATCGCCGCCGCGCTAACCTGACGACCCGTCAGAAAGGGTGCCCATGACCGAGCTGGGATTCTGGAGAAACGCCGCGGCCGATCCGTCACGGGTGGCCGTCGTGCATGCCGACGGTGGATCGTGGACCGCCGGCGAGCTGCTCACCCGCAGCAACCAACTCGCGCACGGGCTGCGCGCCGCCGGACTCGAGCGCGGCGACACCATCGCCGTCGTCCAGCCGGCCCACATCGCCATCATCGAGCTCTACTTGGCCGCGCTGCAGATCGGCCTTCGCTTCACCCCGATCAACCATCACCTGGCCGGTCCGGAGATCGCCTACATCGTCAACGACTCCGAAGCGAAGATCTTCATCGGCAACGCTGCGTTCCCCGAGCTGATCCAGGCCGCCAAGAAGGAGTTCGAGCACCTCGACGACTCGGCCCTGTATTCGGTCGGCGATGTCGACGGGTTCCGCCCGTACTCCGATCTCAGCGACGGTCAGCCGGACACCGCGCCGCCGGATCGAGTCACCGGCGCGGCCATGCACTACACCTCGGGCACGACCGGTCGGCCCAAGGGTGTGAAGCGGGCGCTCTACGAGATCGACCCCGACGACATGGGCGCGCTGCTCACCGGATTCCAGTCGATGTTCAGCGTGTTGCCCGGCCCCGATGGGTGTTACATCTCCGGCTCGCCGCTCTATCACACGGCCCCGCTGATGTGGACGGGCTCGGCGCTGCACATGGGCCACAAGCTCGTGCTGATGGACCGTTGGGATCCGGTGCGGATGATGGAACTCATCGACGAGCACAAGGTGACCTGGTCGCACATGGTGCCAACGCAGTTCCATCGCATCCTGTCGTCGATTCCCGCCGATCAGCGCGGCAAGTACGACGTCTCCTCGCTGCACGCGATGGTGCACGCGGCCGCTCCGTGCCCGCCCGACATCAAACGCGAGATGATCGAATGGTGGGGCGACGCGATCTGGGAGTACTACGCGGCGACCGAGGGCGGCGGCACGATCATCACCGCAGCCGAGTGGCTGGCCAAACCCGGATCGGTGGGCAAAGCGTGGACGGGCTCGGAGATCAAGATCCTCGACGACGATCACAACGAGCTGCCGACGAACACCGAGGGCACCGTCTACATGTCGCTCGCCCAGGCCGACTTCGAATACAAGGGTGATTCGAAGAAGACGAACGAGAACCGCTGGAACGGCTTCTTCACGGTCGGCGACTGGGGCGTGCTCGACGACGACGGCTACCTGTTCCTGAAGGACCGCAAGGCCGACATGATCATCTCGGGTGGCGTGAACATCTACCCCGCCGAGATCGAGGGCGTGATGATCGGCGCGCCGGGCGTCGACGACGTCGCGGTGTTCGGGATCCCCAACGATGACTGGGGCGAGGAGATCAAAGCGGTCGTACAGCCGGTCGAGGGCGTCGAGCCCGACGAGGCGCTGCGCGCGTCGATTTACGAGTACCTCGCCGAGCGCCTCGGCAAGTTCAAGCAACCGAAGACGATCGACTTCATCGAGGTCATGCCGCGCGACCCCTCGGGCAAGCTCTTCAAGCGCAAGCTGCGAGATCCCTACTGGGAAGGTCGCGACCGGGCAATCTGAAGCCCATGGTCGATCGATCACCTGCTCCGGCGAGCGACCTCTGGGCGCCGCGCTGGCGCGGGCAACCGGGACGGCTCGAGGTCACCTACGCGACGTTCACCGATCGCGCGACGGGCACCGGGATCTGGCTCCACCACGAGATGGTGGCGTCGCCGGCTGTTTCATCGGGCGGTGCTCGATCGAACACGGCTGCGACACACACCACCGCGTGGGCCGCGGTGTTCCCTGTCGATGGGGTACCCAGATGGTGCCGAACCGAGTCGATCGACATCGATCGTCACGGCTCGAAGGGCGTGGCTGATTCGCTCTCCTGGGACCTGCACTGGAACGCGGACGATCAACGTCCGCTCTACACGTTCCCCCGCTGGGCGTGGCACCGTGAGCTGCTCCCCGCCGCGCAGGTCGTCCCCGCCCCGCACCTCGACGTGACCGGCTCGTTCAATTGGGAGGACGCGTCCATCGACGAGGTCGATGCGGTCGGCGGCGTGGCGCGGATCTTCGGTCACGGCAACGCGCAGCGTTGGGGATGGCTGCACGCCGACCTCGGCGACGGCGACGTGATGGAACTCGTGACCGCGGTGTCGATGCGACCCGGGCTCAACCGGCTGCCGGCGGTGACACACGTGCGCTTCCGGATCGGCGGAGTCGACTGGCCGAGCCTCGACGCGCCGTCGTTCCTCCTCGGCACGCGTCTGTCGAAGGAATCGTGGACCGTCCGCGGCCGCATCGGTCGCTCCAAGCTCCTCGTCAACGTGCTACAGCCCGCCGAGCGCTGCGTGGCGATCGACTACCACGACCCCGACGGCGCGACCGCGACGTGTCACAACACCGAGCGCGCGGATGTCGAGATCCGACTCACCGGCGGACCGAACGGCGACCGCGTCTGGACGCTCGACGGCACGGGCCACTCCGAGGTCGGCACGCGGCCATAGGCAGATTCAGCGGACGACGCTCACCAGGGTGGTCGTAGACCCCGGAACATCGGGAAGTGACGAACGTTGAGTGTGGCGAGCTGGGCTTCGTAGATCTCGGCAGTCGCGCCAATCACGAAATCGACGATGTCGATGCCCTGGTGTGATCGTCGATACTTCCGAAGGTGCTCGCCGGCGCGTGCAGCCACGGCGTCAGTGACCGGTGCCAGGCGGAGCACGCTGAACAGACTCGCCACGTCTGCCCGCTCGGCGGATCGCATGCCCCCCTCGATCTCGACCCTGCTCATGACACTGGCGATCCGATCGTCGCTCGGCGTGTCGAGCAGCAAGTTCGTGGCTCTCGGCTCGCCTCGAAGATGAGCAATCAGAACGGTGCTGTCGAAGACGGTCTTCACAGACCGAGTCGCTCGAGCCGTCCGGAGGCGCCGTCATCGCTACGGACCGCCGCCAGCCAGTCGGGCCAGTCGGGGTAGTCGGCGCAGCGACCTGCCGTCGCGATGATCACCGCCCTCGAGTCGGCCTCCGCATCGCCGGTGTCAAGGGCGCCATCGAGAATCTCTCGGATGACGAACGCCTTCGACACCGACCGCGCCGCGGCGAGATGGGAGATCCGTTCGTCCTGCTCAGCCGTGAGGTAGATCTGCGTGCGTCGCATACATCACGAGTATACATCACCTTTCGGCGGCTGATCGACGGTCTCTCGGGCGACTGAGTCTCAGCCCGCGAACATCAGCGACATCGCGCGCTCGGCGACGGCCGCCGCGGTGAGCGACGTGTTCACGCCGATCGGCGACGAGAACGTCGATGCGTCCATCACGTAGAGGCCCTCGTGCACGCCGCCACCCGACTTGAACACGCGGCACCGGTGATCGACGACACCGTGTTCAGGGCCCGACGCCATCCGGCACGTGCCGAGCGGATGGATCGCGAGCGAGTCGCCGCGGAGCTGGTCCCACGACGGCAGCACGCGACCTCCGTTGCTGTCCTCGAACACGTGCCTGCACGCGGCGCGCGCCGCGTCGAACATCCGTCGCGTCGTGTCGCTCAGGCCGAACCTCACGCTGGGGATGCCGGCGTTCACGCTGACCATGCCGTCCATGCCGTCCATCCCCATGATCCCGACGTGGATGAGTCGCGTGCCCCATTTCGACATCAGGTGCTTCTGTCCCTCGCCGAACGAGCGCATGTCGCCGCCGTCGCCGGTGATGCCGTTCGGGTCGGCGACGAGAATCGAACTGATCACCGGCAGGATGTTCATCGGCTGCATCACGAAGCGTTGCCAGTCGGCGCCGAACCCCCTCGGTGGGTTGAACATGTGCTCGAAACTGCACGAGCCGATGATCTTGCCCGGCAACATGTCGACGTCGTCCATTCCGAACTCGTCGGGCAGCACGACGGGGATCACCATGTCGCCGCCCCGCGACAGGTTCATCCCGCAGTGCTGCGAGATCCCACCTGGCAGTGCATCGGCCGACTGCAGCAGCACCGCCGGCGACCCGACCGCGCCGCCGGCGATGAACACCGTGTCGGCCAGCACCTCGACTGTGGTGCCCTGCTGCAGCAGATCCGACACCTGTCCGTTGCCGACCAGGTACGTGACCCGCCAGCGACGCCCGGCGCCCGCTCCGGCCGGAGCGATGCCCCGAACGTGGGAGTTGATGCGCACCTGCGCACCGAGCGCCTCGGCAGGGTTGTGGTAGCGAAGATCCACCGACGCCTTGCCGTGACGGATGCATCCCGTGGTGCACCAACCGAGGTTGCCGCAGTCCTGGTTGATGGCCACCGGCACCGGGTCGCAGCTGATGCCTGCGTTGGCGCACGCCTGGGCGAACACCGCGTCGCGTTTCGAGGTGAGCTTCCAGTCGTCGGCCGGACGGTCGCCCGTCCACTGCAACTGCGTCACGCCGAGCTGGCGTTCGGCGCGCAGATAGTGCGGATCGAGCTCGGCGCGCGTCACCTCGTCGGGCCAGATCGGATCGTCGAAGGCGAAACTCGGCGCGCGCAGCGACACCATCGAATACACGAGCGAGCCACCGCCCAGTCCCCGCCCGCCGAGCACGAGCGACGCGATGGTGCCGGTGTCGTCGAGCCCGACATTGATGTTGAAGATGGTGGCGAGGTAGCCCAGATCCGCCTGGGTCTGGCGGAAGCTCGACGCGTCCGGATGCTTGTCCCAACGGCGGCCCTGCTCGAGCACGACGACCGACGCGCCCGCTTCCGCCGAACGCAATGCAGCCACGCCGCCGCCGAAACCCGATCCGATGACGCATACGTCGTACGAGCTCGTTCCGCCGATGCTGACGCGGGTCACGGCGCCATCCGCAGACCATCAGGCGTGGCGGCCAGCCTCGGGTCCGCGACTCCGAACACCTTGTTGTAGGTGAACGACTCGACCGGACCCGGACCGTTCGGACCGGCGAAGCCGATGTACGGACCGCCCACACGTTCCGCCCCGGACGTCTCGGCCCAGAAGTCGCCGTAAAAGGCCATCTTGGCGAGCGACACACCGCCGAAGTACTTCAGGTCGAGCAGGCCGTCGAAGAGGAAGACCATCATCATGATCTTGTACTGACGACCGGCGACGGCCGCCGAGGGCCCGAGCGGGAGCTGACCGAAAGTCGGTGCACCCTCGAACGGTGGGTGAAAGGTGTCAGCCCACAGGTCGAGATCGGCCGCCCATGCCCGCAGGAACCAGTCGGTCACGTAGTCGAGCGGCGCGGGAAGAGTGGTGAGGCCCGACTCGAACCACTGCATGACGCCGGCGTCGGTCGCGCCGGGAGCCGGCAGTCCGTTCGGCAACACGTCCTCGATCACGTCGTGCCATGTGCCGGGAATGATCGCGTCCCACAGGCTCATCAGCGTGTCGCGGGCGGCGTCGATCGACGGGCTCGGTGCACAACCGGTGAGCGGGAGACCGAACACTCCGGCACCGCTGAGCGCGCCGACCGCGAGGAGGAATCGTCGACGGTCGAACTCACCGAAGCCGACTTGCCCCATCAGACCCCCCTGAGGTTCGGGACCGAGAGTACAGGGTGACCCGATCCGCCTCGGCCAGAATGTCGCCCGTGACGACCGCCGGGACCGAGACAACTCACCCCGAGCGAATCATGGCGCTCGACGCGCTCCGCGGCATCTGCGCGATCGGCGTGATGTGTTACCACTCGCTGCTGTTCCTCGATGTCGCGAACCTCCGCGCGATCGGTTCGTACGGTGTGTACACGTTCTTCGTGCTCAGCGGGTTCGCGATGAGCTGGGTGTACCGCACGAACACAGGCGACTCGTTCCCGGTCCGATCGTTCTACGTCGCTCGGCTCGCGAGGATCGTCCCGCTGCTCTGGGCCGCGTTCGCCGTCAAGGTCGCCACGGGGCTACCGCCCGGCACGACGTTCCAGCATGTCGTCGAGAACGTCACACTGCTCGGCGCATTGTCCTACGGCGAGAGCCTGCTGGTGGGCGGCTGGTCGATCCAAGTCGAGATCGTGTTCTACCTGGTGTTCCCCGCACTCCTCCTCCTGTTGCGGGGACCCCGATCGCTCGGCGCTTTCATCGCGGTCGCTCTCGCGGTACGTCTCATCACGATCGAGGCGATCTGGCCCAAGGGCGTCTCGCTCGCGGGCGGGCCGCGATACCAGCAGATCCCATCGTTCCTCGTGTTCTTCGCAGCGGGGATGCTCCTCGCCGAACTCCGACGCTCGGCGCGGCCGACCAGGTCCACGTGGCCGCTCGCCGCAGGTCTCGTCGTGCTCGGCGGCGTGTTCGTCGCGAACTCGCTGTCGGACAAGGCGCTCATCGCCGGAATCACGGGCGTCGCGATGACGGTCGCATGCTGCGCTGCCGTCGGGTTCGCCGCATGGACGCCGAACCCGACGGGCAAGGTGGCTCGCGTCGCGTTCGAGACGCTCGGCGCAGTCAGCTACGCGACATACCTGCTACACCCACTCGTCTACTCGGCGGTGAAGCGATTGTCGCTCGGGACATCGGCGACTTTCGGCGCCACGGTCGTCACGACTCTGGTGGCCGCGTGGTGCAGCAATCGCCTCTTCGAGACCCCGAGCCGCGATCTGATTCGGCGGCGACTCGCGCCGGCGCAACGCGCCTACTGACGCAACTCGTCGCGGGCGGCGATGACGTCGAGCGTCTCTGGATTCGCCAACGCGGAGGTGTTGCGCACCACGCGACCGTTCACCGCGTCGGTGACCGCCAACTCTGCGAGCTTTCCCGACCGCGTGCGAGGCAGGTCGTCGACCGCCAACACGACCGCGGGGACGTGACGCGGCGTACAACCGACGCGGATCACCCGCTTGATCTCCGCGATCAGATGGTCGTCGAGATCGACACCGTCGGACAGGCGCACGAGCAGCACGATCCTCGTGTCGTCCTGCCACTCCTGACCGAACACGAGACTCTCGAGCACGGCCGGGATCTGTTCGACGCGCCGGTAGATCTCCGCGGTGCCGATCCGCACTCCGCCGGGGTTCAGCGTGGTGTCGCTGCGCCCGTGCACGACGACGCCGCCATGTCGCGTCCACGACGCGAAGTCGCCGTGGCTCCAGACGCCCGGGGTCTTGTCGAAGTACGCGGCGCGGTACCGCGAGCCGTCGTCGTCGCCCCAGAAGCCGAGGGGCATCGACGGGAACGGCTCGGTGCACACCAGCTCGCCCCGCTCGTCGACGGACACTGCGCGGCCATCGTCATCGAACATCTCGACCGCCATGCCGAGCGCGGGACGTTGGATCTCGCCCGCGTAGACGGGTGAGGTCGGGTCGCCGCCGACGAAGCAGCCGCACAGGTCGGTGCCACCTGAGATCGAGGCGAGGTGCAGATCGGGCGGGAACGCGTCGTAGACCCACTCGAACGTCTCGGGGGCGAGCGGTGATCCCGTCGATGCGATCGTGCGGAGGTCGCTGAGCGCGTGATGGTCACGCGGGCGGTAGCCGTACTTGCGCAACGTGTCGAGATACTTCGCCGACACGCCGAGGAACGTGAGCCGCTCTGTCGCGGCGATGTCGCTGAGCGCCGACGCGCCCGGATGGAACGGCGACCCGTCGTAGAGCACCGCGGTGGCGCCCGACGCCGGCACGGTGGCCAGCCAGTTCCACATCATCCATCCGCACGTCGTGTAGTAGCTGACCCGATCACCCACACCGATGTCGCAGTGCAGCTGATGTTCCTTGAGGTGCTGCAGCAGCACACCGCCGGCCCGGTGGACGATGCACTTCGGCACGCCCGTGGTCCCCGAGCTGTAGAGCACGTACCAGGGGTGGTCGAACGGCAGCGGCTCGGGGTCGAACGCCGCCTCGGCGTGCGGTGCGAGCCACTCGTCCCAACTGCTCGTACCGACGACCACGACGCGACGCACGGTGGGCAATCCGGCGCGGATCTGCTCCAGCCGCTCGAGGCAGTCGAGATGCTTGCCGGCGTAGTGGTAGCTGTCCGCGGCCACGAGAACCACCGGCTCGATCTGCGAGAACCGGTCGAGCACACCGTCGACGCCGAAGTCGGGCGAGCTCGAGCTGAACACGGCGCCGAGCGAGGCGGCCGCGAGCATCACGATCATCGACTCGACGACGTTCGGCATCCACGCCGCGACGCGGTCGCCGGCAACGACGCCGTCCGCTCGCAGCGCCGCACTCACCGAGGCCACAGCGGCGCGGATCTCGCCACGAGTCGACGAGCGGCGTCGCCCCGTCTCGTCGAGGCTCACGAACATCACGTCGTCGTCAGCGGCGCCGCGCCCGTGCAGGATCACCTCGGCGACATTGAGCCGCGCGTCGGGAAAGAACCGTGCGTCGCGCATCTCGTCGCCGCGTATCAGCACGCGGTCGCCACGGACCGGGCCACCGGGGCGCGGGTCGTCGAGCCCGCACGCGTTCCACGTCGCCGCCCAGAACGCCTCCGGCTGCTCGACCGACCACCGGTGGAGCGACTCGTAGTCGGCCGCGCCGTTCGCCACCATGAATCGCGACATCGCCGACGCGGCGACCCGCTCGGGCCTCGGTGTCCAGAGGGCGAGAGCGTCGCTCATCGCGCCTACGCCAGCGCGACGAGCTCGGCGAGGTCGTCGCTCCAGTAGTCGAGCGTGCCCTCTGGCATCGACAACACGCGGTCGGGTCGCAACTTCGTCACGAACTCGATGTCGTGGCTGACCACGACCATGGCACCGTCCCACCCGGCGAGCGCGTCGGCGATCGCGACGCGGCTCGGAGGATCGAGGTTGTTGGTCGGTTCGTCGAGCAGCAACAGATTGTGGGAGCCGGCACAGAGCTGCGCGAGCGACACCTTCGTCTTCTCGCCGCCCGAGAGCGTGCCGGCCTCTTGGAAGACCTTGTCGCCGACCAGTCCGAACATGCCGAGCAACGACCGCACCTCGCGCTCGCTCATACCGTGCGCGGCGCCCTGCACGTTCGTGAGGATGTTCGCGTTGCCGTCGACGTTCTCGTGCTCCTGCGCGTAGTAGCCCATCGTCACGTCGCGACCGAACGAGACCGTGCCGCGATCGGCCTCGGTCTCGCCCGCGAGCAGCCGCAGCAGGCTCGTCTTGCCCGCGCCGTTGAAGCCCATGATCAACAGCGTCTCGCCCTTCTCGAGCGCGAAGGTGACATCGCTGAACACCGGCGGGTTCGGGCGGTAGCTCTTGGTGAGGCCCGCCGCCTCCATGACGGTCCGGGCGCAGTGGGGCGCCTTGGGCAGTCGGTACGACGCCTGGCGCTCCTTGCGCGGCGCCTCGACGCGGCCGGCCTCGATGCGGGCGACGCGCTTGTCGAGGTCTTGCGCCTTCGCCGCGAGCGTCGCCTTGGCGCGGATGCGGTCGGCGAGTGTCGACAGTCGTTCGATTTCGCGGCCCTGTTGCGCGGCGACCTTCGCCATCCGCACCTCGTCGGCCTCACGAGAGAGCTTGTACTGGCTGTAGGTGCCCTTGTATTCGATGAAGCGACCGGTCCCCTCCTCGGTCGGGCGGTCGAGGTGGATGACCCGCGTGATCGCCTCGTCGAGCAGTTCGAGGTCGTGGCTGATCACCACCAGCGCGCCCGGATACGAACGCAGGAACTTCAACAGCCAGTCCTTCGCGTCGGAGTCGAGGTGGTTCGTGGGCTCGTCGAGCAGCAGCGCGTCGCTGCCCGCGTAGAGGATCCGAGCGAGTTCGACGCGACGTCGCTCGCCGCCGGACAGCACACCGATCGCGAGGTCGAGTCGATCCGCCGCGAGGCCGAGCCCGACCGCCATGCGACGCGCTTCGGCATCGGCGCTGTATCCGCCGCTGTTGCGGAACTGCTCCTCGGCCTCGACGTAGCGGGTGACGTTGCGGTCGGACGCGTCTTCCTCCATCGCGATGCGCAGCTTCTCGAGCCAGCTCGCAGCGACGTCGAAGCCGCGACCGGAGAGCACGTGAGTGACCGCGGAGATGTGGCCGATACCGTCGAGGCGCGGATCCTGCGAGAGGTAGCCGAGACCGCCGTTGCAGCGAACGATCCCCGTCTTTGCCCGCTCACCTCCGCCGAGCACCTTCATCAGCGATGTCTTGCCGGCGCCGTTGCGGCCGACCAGACCGATCTTGTCGCGGGCGCGCGCCGTGAACGACACGTTCTCGATGAGCACGCGCCCACCCACCTCGACGGTCACGCCGCGAACTTCCAGCATTGGGTCAGTCTCGCGGATCTACTTGATCGCGCCGCGACGTACGCCGTCGAGGAAACGCTCGACGTACTCGACCGTGCGCACCGACCGCGGCGACGGGAAGATGTCGAATGCGTGGTTCGCTCCCGCCGGCTCGACATAGAGCACGGCGTGGTCGGATGCGGTCTTCATCGCCTGGGCGAACGGTCGCGCCTGCTCGACGGGCACGAGCGTGTCGACGGTGCCGTGCAGGATCATCATCGGCGGCGCATCGGCGTGGACGCGGTCGATCGGCGAGAGCCTCGTCCACCGCTCGCCGTCGTCGACCGCCTTCGATCCGACGACCATCTTCTGCAGGAAGTGATGGAAGCCGGGCGCCATCGCCCGGTCGCGATCGAGCAGGTCGTAGACGCCGTAGAACGGCACGGCGGCCTGCACGGTCGTGTCGGACGACTCGAATCCGGGTTGGAACTCGGGGTCGTTGGCGGTGAGCGCCATCATCGCGCTGAGGTAGCCACCGGCAGATCCGCCGGTCACCGCGATGAAGTCGGGGTCGACGCCGAATTCGTCCGCGTGTTCGCGGATCCAGGCGACGGCCATCTTCGCGTCGACGAGCTGACCCGGGAACTTGGTGCGCGGCGCGAGGTGATAGTTGATGTTGAACCCGACCCAGCCCTGAGCGGCCATGTGGTTGAGCAACGCCAAGCCCTGCTGCTGCTTGTTGCCGAGGATCCATCCGCCGCCGTGAATCTGCACGAGTGCCGGCCGCTTCGTCGCCGGGCCGGACTTGGGCAGCACGACGTCCATCTTGTGACGCCAACCGCCGGGGCCGTACGCGACGTTGCGCCGCATCGTGCGCCGCGACTGGCCCATGAGGAACGGCAGCCACTGACCGGCGCGCACCGACTTCGGGCGGGCGGCGAGCGCTTCAGCGCTCAGGTGCTCGCCGAGAACGGGCTCGAACTCGCGGGCGCTGCGTCGCCCCTCACGGATCAATCCCGCGTAGCCGACCAACGCCGCGCCCCGCGCGACGAGTGCGAGCCGCTGGGTCGTGGTGCGATGCCGTCCGCCGCGAACCTGCGCCACAGCGCGGAGTGCGTGACTCGTGAAAAAGACCTGTGCTGCCTCGGTCCCCACCCATCCGGCGAAGAACGAAGGCAGCGTGAGCGCCTGGCTACGGATGAAGGGTCGCCGAGCGTTGGCGACCGCGGCGACACCCAGCAGCCCGGAGCGGAGGTCGGGATCCATCACTCCATCTTGGCCGTTCGTGCTCCCACAGGCGAAAGTCCTTGAACTACGCAACAATGAGCGGGTCTGGCCTGCGGAAGGAACTGCCATGGAGAGATTGTCCGGGATCGACGCGACGTTCCTCTATCTCGAGACGCCCACGGCCCACATGCACGTCGCCATGACCGGCATTTACGACGCATCGACCATGGTCGGCGGCTACACGTTCGAGGCCTTCCGCGAGCACATCGCCGGACGACTCCACCGCATCCCGCCGTTCACCCGCCGGCTCGTCGAGGTTCCGTTCAAACTGCATCACCCGGTGTGGATCGAAGACCCACATTTCGACCTCTCGTACCACGTGCGTCGCGTTGCGGTCCCCTCCCCCGGTGGTCGCCGCGAGTTGGCCGAGATCGCCGCGCAGATCGCGTCGGTCCCGCTCGACCGCAAGCGCCCCCTCTGGGAGGTGTGGGTCATCGAAGGCGTCAAGCAGAATCGCATCGGCCTAGTGGCCAAGGTCCACCACTCGGCGATCGACGGCGCGTCCGGCGCCGAGATCATGACCGCGCTCTACGACCTCGAGCCGTCGCCCCCGCCGTGCGCGATGGTCGAGGAGTCAGAGCCCGAAGAGGTGCCGTCCGACATGGAACTCGTCTCGTACGCGCTTGCATCGAAGTTGCGTCGCTCCGCGAACGTGTTGCCGCTGCTCGGTCGCAGCATCCAGGGCGTCGCGAACCTCATCAACAACCGCCGCGATCCGCACGGTGCCGTCGGCGCCGTGCCTCTCACCGCGCCGCGCACGCCGTGGTCGGGTGCGATCTCGGCGCAACGCACGGTCGCGTTCGCACGGATCCCGCTCGCCGATGCGAAAGACGTCAAAGACGCGCTCGGCGTCAAGATGAACGACCTCGTGCTGGCGGTGTGCGCCGGAGCGCTGCGCGGCTACCTCAAGGGCCGCGGCGAACTCCCCGAAGAGTCGCTCATCGCGGTGTGCCCGGTGTCGGTGCGCAGCGAGGAAGAGGCGAACACCGGTGGCAACAAGGTGTCGGCGATGTTCACCTCGCTCGCGACCGACATCGACGACCCGATCGAACGCGTCCGCGCGATCCAACAGTCGACCATCGGTGCGAAGACCGAGCACAACGCGGTCGGCGCGCGATTGCTGACCGACTGGGGTGAGTACGCCGCGCCCCGCACATTCGCCATGGCATCGCGCCTGTACTCGTCGATGGGCCTCGCCGATCGGCACCGCCCGATCCACAACGTCGTCATCTCGAACGTGCCCGGTCCGCCGTTCCCCCTCTACCTCGCCGGCGCAGAGCTGGTCGCCGCGTATCCGATGGGTCCGATCATGGAGGGCGCAGGCCTCAATGTCACGGTGCTGAGCTACCGCGACTCGATCGACTTCGGCTTCATGGCCGACCGTTCGCTCGTCCCCGACGTGTGGGATCTCGCCGACGCCGTGCAAGTCGCTTTCACCGAATTGCAGGAGGCCCAGCGGGCACTCAGCGCCAAGGCACCGAAGAAGGCGACCGCTGCCAAGAAGACTGCGAAGAAGGCGACGACGCCCAAGAAGGCGACCGCAAAGAAGATCCCGACGGCGAAGAAGAAGGCGGCCACCAAGAAGGCTCCGGTGAAGCAGCAGCAACCGGCGAGGACAGGCCCGACTTGGCGCAGCCGAGAGGCCGTCGAGGCAGCCTCTGCGGATTAGGACACGACGCGAGAACGTGTTCTAGTTTTGTCCCATGAGCTTCAACATCGCCGACCTGTTCGAGCACGTGGTCGACGCAGTCCCGGACCGCATCGCCCTGGTCGACCGTGACCTGCGTCAGAGCTTCGCCGAGCTCGAGACGCGCGCCAACCGCATCGCGCATGCCCTGGCCGAACGCGGCGTGGGCGTGGGCGACCACGTGGGCATCTACGCGCAGAACAGCCACGAGTGGGTCGAGACGATGTACGGCGCGTTCAAGACCCGTGCCATCCCGATCAACATCAACTACCGCTACGTCACCGACGAGCTGGCCTACCTGCTGGGCAATGCCGACTGCGTCGCGTGCGTGTTCGACCGCCAGTACGCCGACCGCCTCGAGGCCGTCCGCGAGCACACGCCCACGTTGAAGTCACTGATCTGGATCGACGACGGCACCGACGGCCCGACCGGCGAGGCCGAGTCGTACGACGAGGTGTGCGCGGCCGCGTCACCCGAGCGCGATTTCGGCGAACGCTCCGGCGACGACCTCTACGTGCTCTACACGGGCGGCACCACTGGCATGCCGAAGGGCGTGATGTGGCGCCAGGAGGACGTGTACTTCGCGCTCGGTCAGGGCATCGACGCGCTGACGGGCGAGCGCGTGGCTGACGAATGGACGATGTCGCAGAAGGCCGCGGCGTCGGGTGGCGGCTTGTCGTTCCTGGTCATCCCGCCGCTCATGCACGGTGCCGCGCAGTGGGGTTCGATGGGCCAGATGTTGCAGGGCAACACGATCGTGCTGCTGCCCAAGTTCTCGGGCGACGACGTCTGGAGCGTCGTCGAGAAAGAGGGCGTGAACTCCGCGCTCATCACCGGCGACGCGATGGGCCGGCCGATGATCGACCACTTGCTCGAAGACCCGACGCGCTACGACACCTCGTCAATCATCGCGGTGGCGTCGTCGGCCGCGATCTTCTCGCCCACCGTCAAGGACCAGTTCCTCGAGGTCTTCCCCAATCTGATCATCACCGACTCGATCGGTTCTTCGGAGGGTGGCTTCAACGGCATCAAGATGGTCGGCAAGGGCACGACCCAGCAGCAGGGTGGCCCGACGGTGATCCCCGGTCCCGACGTCGCCGTGCTCAACGACGACCTCGAGCTGATCGACCCGTCGAGCAACGAGGTCGGCAAGCTCGGTCGCACCGGCAACATCCCGATCGGCTACTACAAGGACGAGAAGAAGACCGCCGAGACGTTCATCATCGCGGCCGACGGACGTCGCTACGCGATGGGTGGCGACATGGCGTGCTGGGAGCCCGATGGCACGTTGACGCTGCTCGGCCGCGGCTCGACCACGATCAACTCGGGTGGCGAGAAGATCCACCCCGAGGAGGTCGAGCAGGCGTTGAAGGATCACCCGGCCGTGTTCGACTGCATCGTCGTCGGCGTGCCCGACGAGCGGTGGGGCCAAGCCGTCGCTGTCGTCGTGCAGTTCCGCGAGGGCCACGACGCCGAGCTGACCGAGTTGACCGACCACGCCCGCAAGTTCGTCGCGGGCTACAAGGTGCCGCGCGAGATGCACCGCGTCGACGAGATCGTCCGGTCGCCGAGCGGCAAGCCCGACTATCCCTGGGCCGCGAAGTTGGCGCGGGGCGACCGCTGATGGCAGGACTGGTCGCGGAAGCCGACGGCTCGTACCTCGTCGACGATCGCGTGATCACGATGCCGGTCGAGGTGCGCTCGGCGCGCCAGGCCGCGTCGACGTTCATCGTCGACCACAGCGCCGCGCAGCGGGTCATCGATCACACCGGTCTCCGCGCCGCGCGCAAAGCCAACAAGGCCATCGCGTCGCTCGCGTTGGTCGACTACCTCGACAACGATCTCGACACGTATTTCGAGCTCGCTCTGGCGTTCGTCATCGACGACCCGGCAGTCGCGCCGACCGCGCCGAAGGGTGCCGTCAGCACCTTGATCCATCGGCTGCCGGTGAGCGAGAAGTTCACGTGCTCGGCGGGCAAGGGCATCTGGGGATTTCCGAAGTGGATCGCCGATCTGAAGGTCAGCTTCGACTCGTTGGGCGCGTCGTGCGTGTTGCGCGACGGCGACATCGAGATTGTGCGGGTGACGATGAAGCGCGGGTTCGTGCCGCTGCCGCGCAAGCCGATGGAGATGGTCGCCTATTCCTGTGACGACGACGGCGTCGTGCGGCGCACGCCATGGGTCACGACCGGCGACGGGCGTCAGAAGGTGCGCCTCGGCGGCGCGAAGGTCGAGGTCGGCTACGGCCACCCACTCGCCGACGAGCTGCGCACGCTCGGTCTGCCGCGACGTGCGGCGATGACCTTCTTCGACGATCACATGCGGGCGACGTTCCAGGCGCCGCAGATCATCGAGGTCTGAGTACATCGCTCACCTCGTGGATACGCTGGATGTTTCGAGTCGTCGTCGGGGACGGCTCCGAGGGCCGAGCCATGCCGATCTTCCGCCATCTCATGACGTCCGCCGGAGCCGTCGTGGTTCGCCGCGGCATCTTGGTCGTCGTGTTGATGCTCGCGTCGGGCTGCAGCAAGCGTGTCGTCGACCGAGGCACGCTCGACCACGCGTATGCGACGGTGCCGAGCCCCACAACCCCCGCGACGACGGTGAGCGTTGATCACTCGGGCGCGTCAGGAACAGAACCCCCCTTTGTTCCGATACCTTTCCGCCCCACGACGGTGGATCCGTCGCCACCCACCACGAGAGTGCCCGCGACGACCACGACGACGGGGATTGCACCGCCGACATCGGCACCTCGGTCGCCGGTGTCCATCACCACTGTCCCTCCCGTCACGGTGCCGCCCAGCGCGTGCCATGAGGCGGCCGTCGAGCCCTACCTCGCGTGCCTGCTCTCGTATTCGGCGACCGGTGCGACCTTCACGGATTCGAGGAAGGAGTCAGACGCCGCAGCACTGCGCCGGGGGCTCGAGTCCGACGCACGACACGGATCTGTGTCGATCATCGAGTGCGAACCTGAACCGAGTTCGACCACGAGCTCGCGGTGTGTCGTGACGAACGCGCCGGTGCCGGCGACCGGGCCGGCCCACATGACCGACATCTACCTCCTCCTCCTCGGATATCCCTCCACGGCAGCGGGACACGACCCCGGTGCCGATCAGATCAGCGTGTCGTCGGTGATGCCGTGCCAATACAGCGAGTGGGACGCGTTCTGCCGGCGGATCGTGCCGTCGGCGACGTGACGCTCGTCAGCGGATCGCGCCGACCTCGCGCAATCGGGCGAGCTCATCGGCGTCGACATTCCATCTCGCGAGTACCTCGTCGGTGTTCGCTCCCCCGACCTGGGCAGGCGACGGCGCGCCTGGATCGCTGCGGCTGAACCGCGGCGCGGGCACAGGCTGCGTCACGCCGGCGACCTCGACGAATGTGCCCCACGCCTGCGTCTGCGGATGCGATGGCGCTTCCCCCATGGTCAGCACGGGCGCGACACAGGCGTCGAGCGGCGAGAACAACTCGGTCCACTCGTCGCGCGTGCGGGAGCGAAATGCATCGGCGAACACCGCGCGCAGTTCGGGCCATCGCGGCGTGTCGTGCTGCGGAGGGAGGTCATCGCGGCCTTCGAGACCGAGACCCTCGAGCAGGTTTGCGTAGAACGGGGCCTCGAGCGCGCCGACCGAGACCCATCCGCCGTCCGCGCACTCGTAGCAGTCGTAGAACGGCGCGCCCGAGTCGAGCAGGTTGGTGCCGCGATCGTCGCTCCAGTAGCCGCTCGCGGACGCGCCGAACAACGGTGCCATCAACAGCGCCGCGCCGTCGATCATCGCGGCGTCGACCACCTGCCCCTTTCCCGATGTCGTCCGCTCGACGAGCGCCGCGCAGATGCCGAACGCCAACAGCAGCCCGCCACCGCCGAAGTCGCCGACGACGTTGAGCGGCGGCGTCGGCGGCTGATCGGCGCGACCGATGTGGGCCTGCGCGCCGGCGACCGAGACGTAGTTGATGTCGTGGCCGGCACGGTCGGCGAGCGGTCCCGTACGGCCCCATCCGGTCAGCCGTCCGTAGACGAGTCGCTTGTTCGCCGCGCACAGCTCGTCGGGACCGATCCCGAGCCGCTCGGCGACACCGGGTCGAAAGCCCTCGATCAGCACATCCGCGTCGAGCGCCAGACGTCGGATGAGCGCCACGCCCTCGGGATGCTTGAGGTCGACGCCGGCCGAGAGCCGGCCGCGGCTCAGTAGATCCCATGCAGCCAACTCGTCGTGCTTGTTCGCGACGACGGGCGCCGCGCCGGGCCGCTCGACGCGCAACACATCCGCGCCGTGATCGGCGAGCATCATCGCGGCAAAGGGCGCTGCACCCAGCGCGCCGATCTCGATGACCTTGATCCCACCCAGCGCGCCCGGCATCGTCGGGGCATCCTAGGCTCGCGGCCATGGCCCACAACGTCCTCGGCGGCACACTCGAACCCTGCTCGATGGACCCGCTCACGGGCTTCTACCGCAACGGTTGTTGCGACACGGGCGGCGACGACACCGGCGTGCACACCGTGTGCGTGATCCTCACCGACGAGTTCCTCACGTTCAGTGCGGCGGCCGGCAACGACCTCAGCACGCCGCATCCCGAGTTCGGATTCGCGGGACTCACGGCCGGCGACCAGTGGTGTCTCTGCGCGCCGCGGTGGACCGAAGCGCTCGAAGCCGGCGCCGCGCCGCAGGTCGTGCTCGCCAGCACACACGTGCAGACGCTCGAGTGGGCCGACCTCGACGACCTGCTCGCGCACGGCGTCGATCGCCCCTGACAGTTCGCAGAACTCAGCGGGTGAGCATCCAGATCTTCGAGCCGTTGACCGACCAGCTCACGTCGGGCGTGCCGTTGCCGTCGATGTCGCCGGTCACGAGATCCGACTCGCCGTTGATGTTCGACGGCTGGTACGTCACCGGTGACGCGAGACCACCGGCGCCGTCGCCTCTCATGAACCCGGCGCCGGTGACCGCCGAGGTGTCGAACGGTCCGATGAACACGTCACGGCGACCGTCGCCGTCGAAGTCAGCCACGACGAGCTCGCGGATCTTGGCACCGGTCGCCGAGTCGACTCGTGGTTGGAAGGTGCCGTTGCCGACTCCGGGGTGCACCGACACGAAGGCCGTGCCTTCGGATGCGACCACCAGATCAGCCTTGCCGTCGCCGTTCATGTCCGCGATCGCGACGCCCTTCGGCGTGGTCGACGTCGGAATGTCGACGTGCGCCGCGAATGTGGCCCCTCCCGCGTTCAACAGCACGGCGACGACATTGGCGCCCGAGTTCGTCACCGCGAGGTCGACCTTGCCGTCGGCATTGAGGTCGCCGGCCGCGGCCCACGCCGGGGTGGCTCCGACCGCGTACGCAGTAGCGGCCGCGAATGTGCCCGTGCCCGTGTTGAGGAGCACGGAGACGCCGCCTGCGCCGGTGTCGACGGTCGCGAGGTCGGGCTTGCCGTCGCCGTTGAAGTCGGCGGCCAGAACGTGGACCGGTTGTGCGCCGACTGCGTAGGAGACGGCGGCGGCGAACCCGGTGCCGGTGTTGGTCGACACCCACACCTTTCCACCGGTCTGGTCCGCGGTGATCACATCCGGCGCGAGGTCGCCGTTGACGTCCGCCACGGCGATGTCCGTGGTGGTGGTACCGCCGGTCGGATAGGTCACGACGGCGTGCAGTGTCCCGTCGCCACGACCCGCAGCCACCGCGAACTTGCCCGAGCCATAGGTCGACACCAGGTCGGGCCGACCGTCACCGGTCACGTCCGTGATCACACCGCGCCCACCCGTCGGATAGCGGCGGCCTGCCGCGGCCAGCGTGCCGTCGACACGGCTGTGGAACACGCTGACCCGGTTCTGCCGGCCGTCAGACCACACGAGATCAGGGCGACCGTCGCCATCCATGTCGGCGACGGTGGCGATCCGCGGCAGGCCGCTCGTGGCGTTGGTGGTGAGATACGCCTCGGGTTCATCGAACCCACCCGCGGGAGACGCGAGGCTCACGTCCAACTCCGGGTTGTTGAAATCGAGGCTGACGAGGTCTGACCGGCCGTCGCCGTTCAGGTCGACGAGCGCCGCCTCCTCGAATCCGCCCTGCGCGTTGTGTCCGGTCACCACGACCGGGGCGAGGTTGCCGCCACCATCGCCGAGCAGCGTGAACGCCTGCGAGGTGTAGGTGGCCGAAAAATGCGGTGGGGTGACGACGTCGGGCTTACCGTCGCCGTTGATGTCGCCGACCATCACCTTGAGCGAGTTCGTCGGAATCGGCTGGTCGGACCGCGCCCCGAATGTGCCGTCGCCGACACCGAGGTTGATCGACACGATCCCGTCTCCCACGCCGACACTGCTGCCGTCCGACACGGTGATCGCGTCGAGCTTGTGGTCGCCGTTCATGTCCGCCAGGGTCACGGAGCGGGTGTATGGCAGTGCAGAAGCGAGGTTCGTGAACGTGAACGTGCCGTCGCCGACGCCGTGCAGCACGATCAGGCGCCCCGACGGCGTGGCGTCGGTCACCACACCATCCAGAAACGCATCACCGTCGATCTTGCCCAGGGCGAACACCGCCGATGACGGAACGAGACCGAGCCGGCCGCCGACCGTCGTCACCACGGGCGACCCCAGCGTGCCGTCCGCGTGACCGAGCAGCACGGTGACGGTCCCGCCCGTGCCGTTGACGGCGACCACGTCGAGGTTGCCGTCGTTGTTGACGTCTCCGAGCTCGATCGACTGGATGATCCCCCCGGCCGCGTAGTCGACGTGGGTCGCGTAACCGCCGGCCGCGTTCGCCAGCTCCACCGACACCAACGAGGTCGGGTTCGCTCCAGAAACGCCGACCAGGTCGAGTCGTCCGTCATGATTCAGGTCGCCGACCTGCACGTCGAACTCCTTGATGCCGAGGTCGATCTCGGTCCGCGAGACGAAACCACGTGTCGGCGTGCCCGGCGTGACCGGTCCTGTCGGCGTGCAGGCCACGACGGCCGTCGCCACCAGTGCGCCCGCGAGCAACCCCGCCCGGCATCGGATCATCCGCGGCATCGCTACCCCCCTGAGCCGTCGCACCCCGTGCGCGCGTGCTCAACCACGAGGTTACTACCGAGCCTCGCGGAGCGGCAGGGCTGGATGAGGGAGGGCTCGACCGAAAGCCCGATCAGATGCCTGAACCCTTCTCCAGACAACGGTTGCGGAATGACGTCTGGACACCAGGCCGAGGCCGACACGTCGCCGACTCGCTCGCCCGTTTCACCTTCCACCCGGATCGTCAGGTACACCCGCCTCCGGGTGCGGCTCTCGGAACGCCGTCGGAGTTGAACGTCCTCAGAGCCTGGTTGAGCTGATCGCGCTCCACGCAGCGGGCGTCCCCGGGGTTTCGATAGGCGATCGCGATGCCGACAACGATGGCGATACCGACGATGATCAGGTGGATCGACCTGGCGACTCGACGTCCTGCTGTTCGAGCGACCCGAGATCTCCCCACGACGAAACGCTAGTGCTCGACCCGGGGACTCGGAAGCTCCGGCTAGCCGTCGCCTGGCGACTGCGCCGCAGCCCAGGCGACGGTTCGCGAACCACATCTGAGGACGGCCCCGGCGAGAAGCTCAAATGATCGGCGCCGGGCGGTGGCCGTCGACGAGGATGTGGCGTGCCCGCCGACGAGACATTCTGCACACTCCGATTCCGGGGCAGCTTCGAGTCGGCGGCAATCACGAGACATCTCGGGTTGGTTCCGACCCGAACGTTCGACCCTGGCGACCTGATCGGGAACGGGCGATCAGATCGGCGGTTCGAGCACTCCGGCTGGTTCCTTGAGAGCAGGCACATCGTTGAGTCCCACGAGATCGAGGAACACTTGGCCTGGCTCCTCGACCAACTCGAACCCGGCTGGCACGAGTTGGCGGAGATCCTCACTCCGGACATCGCTGCTGATGTCGATTGCTTCTGGTCCTCGATCGGAACCAGCGGCGGCCCCTGGATCCCCCCGGAAGCCATGGCCCGACTCGGAGCGCTAGGCCTTCCCCTGCTGATCAGCTTCTACTACTCGGAGATCGAGCAGTAGAAGTCTCGCCCAGGCGACGGCGTGCGAATGACGCATGAGGGTTCTTCAGGCTCGGAACTGCGCGAGCATCAACACGTGGCCGACGGAGCACCTTCACCTGTGGCGCTGAGGCTGCGTGACTGACCAGCCCTCAGGGCGCTACTACGCAGAGATCTGGTCGATCGCCGCACTCGCCACGTCGCTGGTGGGAGGAATGTTCATTCTCCTGATGTGGGATCTGATGTACATCTGTGCCGACTACCAACCAGAGAGCAGCATCAGCATTCCAACTGCATCATTCGTCTGTCGTCACCCGGCCCTGCCGATGGTCACGGCGATCGTGGGCGTCATCGACTGCCTGCTTGCGGCTTGCCTGGTGTTTAACCGGCGACCGATCGCGAGGCCTCGACCGATGCTCATGGCTACGTGGGTCGTGGCGAACCTGCTGGTCGTTCCACTGCTGCTTCTTGGTGGGCCGGTCCCGGCGCTCCTCGTGCATCTTGTGGTCTGTTCCGTGATGAGTGTCCTCGTTGGGACGGTCTGCGCACACGACGCCCGGGATCGAGACCACGGCGACCCTGTCTGACGGCGTCGAGGCCGATGCGAGTCGGCCA
>JAYTFP010000259.1:0-2606 GCA_043734285.1 Acidimicrobiaceae bacterium | reverse complement strand
CGAGGCGGCCGGCCGACCAGCACCACGTGTTGGCCCACCAGTCGCGCGCCGCTCCCCACGAATGATCACGTTGGCCCCAACCGTCCACGTCGAGTTCCTCGGTGCCCACGAGCACGCGTCCGTGCACGCGGCAGGGGATCTCGTAGCGCGGGGTGACCGGGGGCCAGAGGTAGGCGGCACGGTCGGTGTGGAAGTCGAGCTCGAACCCGAACGGCACTCGATGGCCGAACCCACCGCGATACACGTCGACCGGATCGTCGAGTTGGAGTCCGAACGCCTCGAGGTTCACGCTCATGTGCTCGAGCGGCGTCTCGACCGTGTGGTCGGCCCAGAGGCCGTCGTGACGCAGCTCGAGCCCCTTGCCCGGCGGCAGCTCGACGTCGTGGTCGATGACGGTGATCAGATCGCGTCCCGGCCCGACCAGGCACGCCCAGTACCAGACCCGACCGAGATTCGGATAGACGCCGACGCGCACGTACCCGCCGAGTTCGCCGGCATCGTCGAACCAGTCGAGGTAGTACGACTCGTTCCACAGCGGTTGCTCGTCGTGTGGATGACGTCGTTCGTCGACGGGATCGGGAGCGCTCATCGCGGGGATGGTAGACCCGCCGATATGCTCGCCCGATGCCGGAGTACCTGAGCGACGAGTGGCTCGCCGCCGCCCGTCAGGCGCTCGAGGCCGCCACGTTCGACCCGCCGATCGATGCGCCGCTCGCCGTGTCGCAAGTGGTGAGCGAGGGGCCGCACGGCGTCGTCGCCTACACGATCACGATCGATGGTGCGACGGCCACGCTGCGCCGCGACGGCCAGGGCACCGATCCGCATACCGCCGACCTCCGCTTCTCGCAGACGTATGCGACCGCGGCAGCGATCGCCCGCGGTGACGAGAGCGCACAATGGGCGTTCATGCACGGCCGACTCCAGGTGGGCGGCGACATCGGCCGCATGATCGCCGCCATCGCGGTGATCGAGACGCTCGGCGACGCGCTCGCCGAGCTCCGCGAGCGCACGACGTACTGACGTGCCGGAGCTCCCCGAGATCCGCGCTCACGCACATCGGCTCGACGAGGCATTCCGCGGCGCGACGCTGACCGCCTTCCGCGCGATCTCGTTCACGGCGCTCAAGACGGTTGCGCCCGATCCTCGGACGGCGATCGGCGAGCCGGTCGTCGAGATCGGATCACGCGGCAAGTTCCTGCTCGTCGCGTTCGCGCCGGTCACGTTCGTCGTGCACCTGATGCAGGGCGGGCGGCTCGTGCCCGACGAGAAGCAGTCGGCCAAGCCACGCAACGGCATGGCGCGCTGGGTCTTCGACGATCACGACGCGCTGTTGCTCACCGAGGCGGGCCGCGAGCGCAAAGCCGGCATCTGGGTGGTGACCAACGACGCCGGGCCGCACGACATCAGCACGGTCGAGCACCTGCACACGCTCGGACCCGACGCCGACCGGGTCTCGCTCGACGAGCTGACCGCGATCGCCGCGGAAGCCGGCGCCTCACGCCTGCACGGCGTCCTGCGCAATCAGCGACGGCTCGCGGGACTCGGGCGCCGACTCGCGAACGAGATCTGCTGGACCGCGAGGTTGTCGCCGTTCGCGACCACCAACCGCCTCGCCCAAGCGCAACTCACGGCGTTGCGCGCCGCAATCATCGACTGCATCGAGGAGTCATACCGCGACGAGTTGACCCGTGATCACATGGCGCGCTCCGCCGACCGCGTCGCCCACGTGCACCATCGCGCCGGCGAGCCCTGCGACCGATGCGGTGACGTCATCCGCGAGGTCGAGTACCGCTCGTACGTGGTCGACTACTGCGCGACCTGCCAGACCGGCGGCAAGGTCCTCGCCGACAACACCACGTCGCGCTTTCTGAAGTAGTGGAGTGCCTCGCCGCACCCACGTAAGCGCCGAACACTCCGCAACCTCTGTGTGGAGTGCCTCGCCGCACCCACGTAAGCGCCGAACACTCCACAGGTACGCTCGACGCATGCCCGTTCACCTCCGAGCCGAACCGTCTGACTACGCCCCCGCGGTGCTGGTGCCGGGTGATCCTCGGCGCGCTCGCCACATCGCCGAGACGTTCTTCGAGCCCGGCGCCCGGTGTGTGAACGAAGAGCGCGGCATGCTTGGGTACACCGGCACCTACAAGGGCAAACCAATCAGCGTGCAGTCGGTCGGAATGGGATGCGCCAGCGCGGCGATCTACTACACCGAGTTGATCCAACTCGGCGTCAAGCGCATCATTCGGGTCGGCACGGCGGGCGGCCTGGCCGACGGCTTGCGCATGGCCGACACCGTCGTGGCCATCAGCGCCACTCCCGACGACCCGATCATCGGCCATCTCACCAACGGCGAGCCGCATGCCCCCACAGCCTCGTGGTCGCTCATCGAGCGGAGTGTCAACCTGGCCCGGGCCGGCGGCGCGACGGTACACGTCGGCCCGATCGTGTCGAGTGCCCTGTTCTACGACCCGCGTCCGGGGATGATGCAGAGTTGGAAGGAGCGCGGGCACCTCGCCGTCGAGATGGAGGCCGCAGTCCTCTACACGCTCGGCGCCATCCACAGGATCGAGACGCTGTGCCTGGTGACGATCAGCGATCTGATCGCC
>JAYTFP010000258.1:0-3015 GCA_043734285.1 Acidimicrobiaceae bacterium | reverse complement strand
GGTGACGTTCCCCCCGTCAGGGAGCGGGATCGGCGCACCGGGAACCCAACCTCGTTGCAGCGCGATCGTCAGCAGCCGGCTCATGCCCCGACCGTTGGGGAACCCGAGTGATCGCCCGTTGATCATCACCAGCACCCGGGGGATCCCGCCGGCGAGCGGGGTCACGTCGTGTCGGAGTTGATCGTCCGGTGGCTCGAGCGTGTTCACGACCTCGACGCCCTGAAATCCCTTACCGGTGACCTCCTGTGCGAGCAGGATGGTGTTCGCGTTGAGCAGGTGCACCTCGCCGACCACCGTTTCGAGCAGCGGTCCGTCGTGGGCGCGTCCGAGGCGGTCGATCTGGTCGGTGAACACCACGAGCGTGCGCCACCACTCGTCGGCCGCCTGCTTGCGAACAGCCGAGTCGGTCGACAGCAGACGCGGATCGGCATCGATGTTGCCCGACTGAAGGCCAGCCGCGTAGTCGCCCGTGAAAAGTGACCGCCAGCCGCCAGTGGGTCGCTCCGACTCGATCATCGTCAGCGAGACGACGAACGACCCGACGAGGAAGCAGACGGTGATGGCGCTGAACGCCTCTTTCCACCACTGCCAGTGCCGCCGCGCGCCGTGCGGAGGAAGACCGGCCAGCAGCCCGATCACCCCGACGATGAAGGCCACGTCGAGCGGATAGGCGAAGAACACCGCGAAGTTCGGGGTCGACAACAGGGCGATCTGGCCGGCGAGACCCGCGACCCAGACCGCGAGCAGGATCCGGGCCGAACCCCGCCACGCCCGCTCGCGACGGCGGCGCACCATCCAGATGACCGCGCCGAGCGCCACGAACCCCATCGCTCGGGTGGCGATCGGCACGAGATAGCCGAAGTCGGCCTCGAAGAATCTGATGTGGTCGTCGACACGGTTCGAGAACGCGACGGTGCCCCAGTAGTGGGCCCTCGGCCCGTAGGCGTTGAGCGCGAGGTAGTCGGTGATCGGCTTCCATTCCACGATCCACCACGGGCCGGCGACCGCGAACGCCGCGACCGCAGCGAGCAGCGCGTTCACGATCGCCCGTCGGTGCCACACGAGTATGACGAGCGCGGCGAGGCCCAGGCCTGGAACGAAGCTCGCAGCCATCGTCCGACACAGCGTCATCAAGCCGGTGGCCGCACCGAACCCGATCGTTCGCCACCGGTTCCGGCCGCGGTCCGACGTCACGAGCGCCCACAGCGCCAGCGCGAAGAACGCAGCCACGCCGATGCTGTACTGGTACGACCGCGACGACAGCACCGAGCCCGGGATCAAGATCATCGTCACGCCGGTGAGCAGGGCCGCGCGGCGATGCCCCATCGCGTTGACGATCCCCGCTGCAGCGCAACCTGCGACGACGACCAGCACCGGCTGCACGAGCATCGCCGAGTAGACCGATCGAGGTCCGATGATCAGACCGGGGATGGCCAGGAGCGGGACGAGCGGACCGTTCCACGTCGAGAAGACCTGCGTCAGCAGAGGTCGAGGGTCGAGGTCGACCGATCGGTGGAATCGAAACGCGGCCGCGAGCCCTCCCTCCTCGTCGACGTTGAAGTCACCGAGGTGGCGATGGCGGATGTTCCACCACATCTGGAACGCGGTGAACACGACCCCGAGAAGGAACGTACACACGACGGGACGATCGGGCAGCCGGCGCAGATCGCTGAGCCGCAGAGCGCGACACCGATCGACGGCGCGTCGTGCGCTGGCGCGAACATCGATCTTCACGCCAGGGCGCCTCCGGGGCCGTCGCCAGCGCCCGGTCCGGCACCGTCCATCCAGTCGAGAGTACCTGACCCTCCTCTCGCTCCAGCGTCGACGACACCGACGCCCGCCCACGCGCGCCCCTCTACGGGGACCTGCGCTGGAGGGGTGGAACTGTCACAATCGGTCGATGTCGACTCGGTGGAGCGCGCCCGGATGAACACCGCCACCATGCGGCGCATCGATCGATGGCTCGGCGGCCCGATGTGCATGATCCTGACGGCGTACCGACGCGTCACCTCGCCGCTGCGCGCCGCCCCGCCCGCCACTCCGCAACGCATCGTGGTGGTCAAGCTCGCCGAGCAGGGGGCGTGGGTGGTCGCCTACGGGGCGCTGCGCCGCGCCACCGAGCTCGTGGGCCGCGAGAACGTGTTCCTCATGACGTTCGACGAGAACCGGTTCGTCATCGATCAGCTCGACCTCGTCCCCGCGTCGAACGTGATCGAGGTGCGCACCAACAACACGTTGCACGTCGTGATCGATCTCCTCAGAGCGGTCCGTCGCGCCCGCCGAGAACGCATCGACGCAGCCCTCGACTTCGAGTTCTTCGCCCGATCGTCGACGATCCTCTGCTTCCTCAGCGGCGCGTCACGACGAGTGGGGTTCCACCCGACGGGCGGCGAGGCGTCGTATCGTGGCGACCTGCTCACGCACCGGCTGGCCTTCAATTCCCGCCTGCACGTCAGTGAGACGTTCCAGTTGATCGTCGAGGCGCTCTCGGTGGATCCATCGGTCCTGCCGGCGCTCGACCTCGCGACGCCTCGGCCCGAGCTTCCTCCGCTCACCGTGGTGACCCCCTCCGAGCTCGACGAGGTGAGCGCGCTCGTGCAGTCGCAGCTGGTCGGCGCGGACCCGTTGCCGCCGTTGATCCTCCTGAACGCCAACGCCGGCGATCTCCTGCCGCTCCGACGGTGGCCGGCCGATCGATACGTCACGCTGGCGCACCGACTCCTCGAGCACGACCCGCGGCTCGTCGTCGTGTTCACCGGCGGCCCGTCCGAGGCCGGTGAATCGGCTCGGCTCGCGGCTCAGGTCGCGTCGCCACGGTGCGTCAGCATGGGCGGCCGGACCTCACTTCGACAGCTCGTCGTGCTCTACTCGCTGGCCGAGGTGCTCGTGACGAACGACAGCGGTCCGGCCCACTACGCGGCGCTCGCTCCGATCGACATCGTGACGTTGTTCGGACCCGAGTCACCGAAGGTCTTCGGTTCGTTGTCGCCGCGCCATCGCGCGCTGTGGGCCGAG
>JAYTFP010000257.1:0-13677 GCA_043734285.1 Acidimicrobiaceae bacterium | reverse complement strand
GCGGTCGCACGTACGAGTACTTCGGGCCCGTGCCCGCGATCATGCGAATGCCGTGGTTCGCGCTCACCGACCGCGGCGACGGCCGACTCAGCGCTCTGTCGATGAGCCTCGGGTACCTGCTGTTGCTGCATTGCCTCTCGAAGCTCGTGTGGCGAGCCCTCCGGACCGGCTGTGACCCCGACTCCTTGGATGACGCTGCCGCACGACGTGTCGCTCTGCTGGGCGGCGCCACGCTGTTGACCCTCGCGTGCGGTCCCCCGCTTTTCCTCGCGAGCCGACCCTGGGCGTATCACGAGGCCCTGACCTGGGGCATGGCGTTCATGTTGTGGGGCCTCGAGGCCCTGTTGCGATGGCGCGAGCGGCCGAGCGCGTGGAGATCCGTGCAGGTCGGCGTCATCACGACGCTCTGTGTCCTGACCCGGGGCACACTCGGATTCGGGCTCGTTGCAGCGGTCGCGTCGGTGGTCGCCCTCGAGTTCCTCGCGCCGCTGACATGGCCCCCGATCCGGCGGCTGTCGCGGTGGTTGGCGCGCGTCGACGGCCCGCCGCGCTGGCGCGCCCTCGGAGCATGCGTCGTGTTGGTTCCCATCGCGCTCTACGCAGGCGTCAATCAGGCGAAGTTCGGGAGCCTCTTCGGACTGCCTATCGAGACGCAGGTGGTGTCGAAGTTCGATCCCCAGCGCATTCACGCGCTCGAGGCGAACGGCGGATCGCTGTTCAACGCGAACTACATCCCGTCGGTCCTGTTCGAGGCGATCCGACCAGACGGACTCAGCCCTCGTTCCGTGTTCCCGTACGTCGGTTTCCCGCGACGGGGCGTCTCGATCATCGGCACGCCCGTGTTCGACAAACTCGACGTCTCCACCTCACTGCCGGCTTCGCTTCCCGGGCCCACCCTGCTGGCGGTGATCGGCGTCGTCGCGTTCGTCCGTCGCCGGTGCTGGCGCGAGCAACTGATCGTCTGGACCCCGCTCGCCGGCGGAGCGTCGGTCGCCGCGATGGGCGTCCTCACGATCGGGTTCATCGCGAATCGCTACCTCATGGACATGTTTCCGGTGTTGCTGATTGCCGCGCTCGCCGGACTCAGCGTGGCGACCGACGCCGTCACCTGCGCACCGTCGCGCGCAGAGGATCGGATTTTCGTCCGGCGAGGGGTCGTCGTCGTGATCGCGGTGCTGACGGCATGGTCAGTGTGGACGGGCGCGGCCCTCACACTCGAGTACCAACGCGAGCTGTCGTTCGGCGTCGCCGACAGCGAACGAGCCGCATGGGTCGACCTACAGGCACGGCTCGGGGGTCTCGACGGTGGCGCGGTGGAGAAGGTTGCGTCGAAGGTCCGCCTACCGACGCGGGTCATCCGCAACCGAGTGCTCGTCGTCGGTCACTGCGATGTGATCTACCGGGGCGACGCAGACCACTGGCGTTCAGTGTGGGCCGACGCGGCTGGCGGTCACGTCGCGGTGCGGCTGGCGCGCGTCGAGCTCGCGGACGCCGAGCGGATCGTCGTCGCCGACGACACACGTGGTACCGCCGTCGCGGTGCGACGAGATCGGAACAAGGTCTGGTTCGAATGGTCGAGTGACAATGGGTCGTGGAAAGTGGGCGACTCCGCATCGCTGACTGACGTGGGTCGCGGTGTGGTGTCGATCACGATCGACCCACGCATCGCGTTCGTCGGCGCGTCGCTCGACGATCGCGAGGTGCTCTCGGTCAACCAAGGCCTCGACCAGGCAGGCGAGGTGCAGGTGCGGGCAGGTGAACCGGTCACCCCTGATCGATCTGCGTGTCGCTCGCTGGGCTACTGAGGCGAGTCGCGCGCCGTTCGATCCACATCGATGAGAGTCGGACAAGCGCGTATCCGGCCAGCATTGCCGTCGGCACCTCGACGATCGATCGATAACGCGTCGTCGCCACGGTCGTGAACACGGCTGCGGCAACCGCGAGGTACGGCGCGACGAACGGACTGAGGGGCGCGCCGCGACGGCGAGCGACGACCGCGCCGAGCACGGCGAGACTCGCGAACAGGTACCAGGCGGCCGACCCGAGGTTCGCGACGATCACCTCGCGGCCGTCGGGGAAGTGCTCGAGCTGCCGCGTCTGGTTCGGTCGGAAGAAGCCGAAGACCCGAGCGACCCGTGCCGCGGACACGACGAGGAATCGCCCCTTGTGCGCCGAGATGTAGTCGAAACCCTCCTGACGCATCGCCTGGTCGAGCTGCGACTGATCGACGCCGGTCGCCTCGACCCGAGCGACCGACGCATCGACGCACGGCTTGGCCCAATACGCCATGAACTGACCCGAATACGTCAGGTCACAATTGCCCGAGAGCAGCGTGATCCCGTAACCGTTACCCAGCGGCGCGGACACCTCGAATCGACTCTCGTTGTACGCGACCCACGGAGCCATCACGATCAGGCTCGCCACGACTGCTGCCACGACGAGTCGGAGGTTCGTGCGTTTCGCCGTGGCGACGAGTCGGGATCGGATCGGCTCGCGCTCCAACGACTCTCGACGTCGGACCCATCCGGCAGCGCACGGCACCGCGACGAGCGGAATCATCGCCAGCAACTCGGAGCGCGACAACGCAGCGAGCCCCGCGACGACGCCGAGGACGACGGCCGAACGCAGGCGCGGTCGGTCGACCATCACCGCGGCGGCCCAGAGCAATGCGGCGGCCGTGCACTGCGCCACGGTCTCCGCGTGGAGCGATCCGTCGTAGAACCAGAAGTTGGGGTTGATGGCGACGATGCCCGCGGCGACGAGCCCCGCGTTCGGGGTGAACCAGCGACGCGCGGCGAGTGCGACCAGCGCGATCGTTGCGGTGCCGATGAGCACCGACGCGAGGCGGTGCCCTGTCGGTGTGTCGACGCCGACCGACGACCACGCCGCCAGGTACAGGATGTAGAGCGGCGGGTGATCCGCGGTCTGCCAGACCTTGTGCTGATCGCGGTAGCGGTAGGGGTCGATGTAGCCCTTGCCGTCGGCGAGGAGATTCGCTCCGCCGTGGTACGCGTACGAGTCACCGTTGACCGGCATGGAACGATGAGAGCTCGCGTAGGCAGTGCGCCCCGAGAGCCCGACCAACATGATCAGCCCGAGGAGCGTCCAGAACCTCCGATTGGATCCGACGTTCGACTCACCCGTCGACACGTTCGCGCCTCCTCGCCAGCCGGTCGGTGACACACGACAGCACCGGCCGTTCGAGCACGACGTAGGTGAGCGATGCGACAGCGAGACTCACGCCGACGATCCAGATCAGCTCAGTGAGCACCGGTGCTCGGAAGACGCGATTGCCGGTGACGCGAAACCAGACGTCGCTGATGACCTGGTGCCACAGGTAGATGCCGTACGAGATGAGCCCGCACCAGACGAGGCCCTTCGACTGGAGCAACCGGCGCACGCGTCCCTCCTCCGCCAGGCCGAAGCACGCTGGAGCGAGCAGGAAGAACGCGACGGCGGCATAACCGATCTGGCGGGTGAGCTCTTGGGTGCTCGAGTAGTTCGCTTGGAAGTCGGGCAGACCGAGCGAGTGTGACGACCACCAGTACGCCAGTCCGGCGCAGACCCACGACGCTCCAGCGGCCCAGCGATGTTCCATGACACGGCGCGGCGTGCCCGAGACCCAGATCACCGCCATGAGCATGCCGATGCCGAACAGGTCGAGGTTCGACGGCAGCCACGATCGCAGCAGCCCCCGGGTGTCGTTCGCCACGACGTGTCCAACCACATCCTTCGTGAAGAGCACGACCGCGCCCTTGAACAGGATGCTGAACGCGACGAGCCCGAGAATCGCGGTGACGTGGCTGGTGACCGCGACGCGTCCGTCACGACGACACCAACGCCACAGCGCGATCGCGAACAGCGGGAGGAACAGGTAGAAGCTGGTCTCGGTCGCCAGCGACCACGACGGTCCGACCGGTGCGATCACCGTGTGGAACCAGTAGATGTGCGTCAACGTGTAGTACCGGACGAGATCGAGCGCTGGCGGGAACTTCGTTCTCGCGCCGCCGAACACACCGGTCGTCTGGATGACGATCGCGACGGTCGTCACCAGCCAGTACAGCGGGAAGATCCGGGCGATGCGCCGCACCGTGTACCGGCGCCAATCGGGCAGTCGATCGCCGCGGTGGAGGGCCGCGGCGATCGGGCGGTACATCAGGAAACCCGAGAGCATGAAGAAGATGGCAACGCCCACGTCGCCCCGCGCCAGGAGGCTACGCAGTGGGTGCACGACCGTGGGCAGCGACGCCCAGCGATCCGCGTTCACGAAGCCGCTCCCGATGGCGACATGGCTGACGAGCACGCCCGCTGCGGCGATCGCGCGCACGCCGTCGAGACCACGAAGGTGTGCGACGGGTTCGGGCACTTCAGCCGCACCGGCATCGCCGGCTGGCTCGGCGGGCGGTTCGACCGAGCGTTGCTCGATGCGCCGCACCCGGCCGACGAGGGCGACGATCGCGACCGCGGCGAGGATGCAGATCGCCGGCTCGGCCGGCGCCCGATACCTCGTGTTCGGCCAGGTCAGCAGGGTGGAGATGACGACCGTACCCACCAACGCGAGCAGCGGGTACAACTGACGACGCCGACGCCGCAGGACGAGCACGCCGCCGAGACCGAACGGCGCGAGGAGTAGGTACTGCACCGACGCCGTGGTCGCCACGGCCGCGGGGCGCCCCTCCACGGCAACGTCCGCGACCCGTTGGGCCTCGACGCGGTACAGCCCCGTCAGGCGTCCGAGCCGCGCCGCGAGCACCACCGGCAGCTTCAGCTTGTGCTCGCTGACGAAGTGCTGCACGGCCTGACGCATGTAGAGGCTGCGCTCCGACTCCTCGCCGCTGTCGAGCCCGCGGCGCTCGGCCGCGCGGTCGATCGGGAACTGGCAGTAGTAGTCCCAGTAGGCGAAGTTGCCCGACTTGATGTCGTAGGTCGAGTCGCAGTTGGCGACCGCCATGGTGATCTCGAGCCCCGCGGACAGGTACACGGGATGCACGAAGCGTCCGTGGTTGTAGATCACCCACGGTGCGATCATCGCGGCGCAGGTCGCGCCGCACAGCGCCAGCGCGGCGAGCCGTCGCGGCCACTCACCCGTGCGACGGCTGAGGCAGAGGGGAGTCGCTGCGAGCAGCGCGACCATGATGAGTTCGGACCGCGCCATCGCCGCGGCGCCGATGGCCAGACCGAGCAGCGCGGCGTTGGGAAGGTTGCGTGCATCGGCGAAGCGGTACGCCGCGATGACCACCAACGCGGCCATCAGCATCGCGAGCGTCTCGGACATCAGCGAGCCGTCAGCCGCCCAGAGATTCGCGTAGACCGCCGCGATCGCCGCGGCAACGAGACCGACCGTGTCCCCGCCGATCCGTCGGGCCGCGAACCCGATCGCGACCACCGTGCCGGCGCCCAGCACCGCGCTCGCCATCATCTGCGCAACCAGCCCCTTGATCCCGATCAGGATCAGGCCCGCCATGAACAGCATGTAGCCCGGCGGGTGCGAGGCGGCCTGATCGACGATGTGGAACTGGTCGTAACGCTGCGGCTGGATGAAGCCCTTGCCGTCGACGAGGAGCTGCGCCCCGCGGTAATAGAAGTACCCGTCGCCCTTGCCCAGCGGTACGTGCCGGAGGGCAAGGAGGATCCACGCCCAGCGCAACGCCAGCGCTCCCACCGCGATCAGGAGCAGCGCGCGGACGAACCGGCGCGACGCACGGGGGAGCTCGGTGACGACCGGCTCGCTCTCGGTCGTCTCGATCTCAGTCGTCTCGATCTCAGTCGTCATCGTCACCGTGTCGTCGCTCGAGTTCGTCGCGCAACAAGGCGATCTCCTCGGCGAGCTGACGCGTGCGCTCGCCCTGGCGCGTGAGTTCCGCGGAGAAGCGCACGACGACGAGGAAGAGGAATGCGACCGCCAGCGCGAGGAAGAGTGCCGGCGGGTAGTGGACTCCGACACGTCGACCGAGCCACGCGAGCAGATCGGGGAACGCGGCGAGTGTCGCGAGCGCCACACCGATCAGGACCCACCACACCGTGTAGCGATTGGCGATCCGCTCGCGGCGGAGCTGCCGGATCAGCGCGATCAGGCTGAGGACGACGACCACGATCACGAAGACGTGGGTACGCGTCGGGATCGTCGACGAGATCGCCGGCTCGCTCGCCACCGCTGCGAGGAGGTGTGGTGCGCCGATCACTACGCGCGGGCCCGCATGTCGACGCCCCTGCCGGCGCGGACCCGCACGGTGACGGCGAGCAGCACGCGGAGGTAGTGGAACAGCAGACGGATCCCGACCACCGATGCCGACCCGCCGGAGCGCGGTCGCATCGTGATGGCCACTTCGGTGACCTCGAAGCCGGCGACACTCGCGAGGCACAGCGCCTCGACCGACTCCATGTAGTCGGCCGGGTACTCCCCGGCGAAGTACTCGATCATCGGTCCGCTGAAGGCTCGAAACCCCGACGACGTGTCGGTGAACCGCCGATGGATGACCAGTCGCACCGCACCCTCGAGGATTCTCATCGCGACACGGCGAATCGGAGGGATGCGATACCCCGAGTCGTCACCCGCGAAGCGACTCCCGATGACGAGGTCGGCACCGGCGTCGAGTTCGGCGAACAGCAACGGAATCTGCGCGGGATCGTGCTGGCCGTCGGCATCGAGCTGCACAGCCCGCTCGTATCCATGGGACGACGCCCACTGGAAGCCACAACGCAAGGCACCGCCGATGCCCACGTTGATCGGCATGCGGAGCACGACCGCACCCTGCTCGCGTGCGAGTGCCGCGGTCGCGTCGGTCGACCCGTCGTCGACGACGACGACGTCGAAGCCGAGTGGCGCCAGGTCGCGCAGCACGTCGGGCAGCGAGGCCGCCTCGTTGAACGCCGGCACGATCACCACAGACTTCAGGGGAGAGTCAGACCTCAGTGGTGGCCCGATGTTCGTCGGCTGCGCCGACACGACGCTCTCTCGATGGAGGGTGCCGCCTGGCGGCGCACCCTCTGAGGGTTTCCGGGTCACTTCTGGGCGAGGACCACGAACTGGAACCCGAACATCGTCGGCCAGATCCTGCGGGCGACGCGCTCGAGGCCGCGCAGCACGTTGCCGATCGGACCCTCGGGGAGTCCGGTGACGCCGGACGTCTCCCACCGCACGACCCGCAGACCGGCATCGGCGAGCAGTCGCCGCAGCGAGCGTCGCGTGAAGAACCGCAGGTGGTCGCGATCGAGGATCCCGCGGACGTCGTAGTCGAACAGACCCAACGCGACCCGCGCTCGTGGATACCAATGTGCGAAGTTCGGCACCGAGATCACGACCTGTGCACCGGGCGAGAGCAGTTCGAGCAACTCGCCGAGACGGCGCTCGGGTTCGCGGACGTGCTCGAGCACGTCGCCCGCGACCATCACGTCGAAGTGACGTCCGGCGAGCGCGGCTGCGCCATCGACGTCGAGGTCGACCACGATGAACTCGTCACAGTTCTCGACGATGGGGCCGACCTCGGCCATGTCGATGCCGGTGACGTGGTGGCCCCGGCCGCGCAGACGCTTGGCGAGCTCACCGGTGTTGCACCCGACGTCGAGCACCTTCGAGGGCGGCAGGCTCTCGAGCATCGTGAGCATCGCGGCGTGCGACGACGAGGGGTGCTCCTTGAACTCGTAGACCGGCGGCTCGGCCGAGAAACGACGGCGCCCGAACCCGAGCTGGTTGAGTCGCCAGGTCACCACGTCCCAGCAGACGTCCCAGGCGTACTGCATGCCGTTCACGCGGCAGATCTCGTTGCCGTAGTAGGTGGGAATCGGGATCTCGAGGATCCGCTGTCTCGCATCGACGAGGCGGATGATGATCTCGGTGTCGAAGTCGAAGCCGTCGCTGTTCGACTCGATGTCCATCTGGCGCAGCGCCGCGGTCGAGTACGCCCGGTAGCCCGAATGGAACTCACTCAGGTTGGTACCGAGGACCGTGTTCTCGAACCGGGTCAGGATGCGGTTGCCGACGTACTTGTAGAGCGGCATCCCACCCTTCAAGGCGGCGCCGGGCACCATCATCCGCGACCCGAAGACCGCGTCGGCCTCGCCGGCCTCGAGCGGTGCGACCAGCTCGGGCAGGCACTCGGGTGCGTACTGACCGTCGCCGTGGAGCAGGACGATGATGTCCATCCCATCGGAGATCGCGCGGGCGTATCCCGCCTTCTGGTTGCCGCCGTAGCCGAGATTGCGGTCGTGGCGGATCACCGTGAGCGGGTAGTCGGGATTCACCGCGCCGTAGTCGACACTGATCTCGTAGGTGTCGTCGGTGCTCGCGTCGTCGCATACGTAGACCCGCTCGATACGCGACCGGAAGTCGGTGGGAATGCGGTCGAGCACGTCTCGCAACGTCGACGCGGCGTTGTACGCCACGATGACGACGGCGATCCGTGGAGGGACCCCGCCTCGGTCTGAGAGCCGCTCGTCGATGGCACAGACCCTAGTTGGTGGTACCCGGGTACTACGTTGTTCGCCCGTGCCCGTCCTCCCCCGTCGCTGGTTGCCGCGCCGGGGTCTCCTCCACGTCGGCGAGGTCGCGTTGGCCATCGTGTGCTACGTCCCGCTGCTGCTCACGCACCGAGGCAAGGTCGGCGCCGACACCAAGACGTACCTGTATCTCGACCCCGCGAAGCTCCTCTCGAAGGCGCCCTACCTCTGGGATCCGTCGATCGGTCTCGGGACCGTCACCCACCAGAACATCGGGTACCTGTTCCCGATGGGCCCGTACTACTGGGCGATGGAGCGCCTCGCGCTGCCCGACTGGGTCGCGCAGCGCATCTGGATGGGATCGATCCTCTTCCTCGCAGGCCTCGGCGTGCGCTACCTCCTGCGCACGCTTCGCTGGGATGGTGCAGGAGCCACCGTCGCGTCGTTCGCCTACGCGCTCAGTCCCTATTCACTCCACTACATCTACAAGCACTCGGTCATCCTGCTGCCGTTCACCGCGCTGCCCTGGCTCCTCGCGCTGACCGCCCGCTCGCTGCGACAGCCCGGATGGCGGCACCCCGCGTGGTTCGCACTGGTGGCCCTCGCCGCCGGAGGGGTGAACGCGACTTCGCTGCTGCTGGTGCTGATCGGACCCGGACTCTGGGTGTTGCACGCCGTGTTCGTGGAACGCGAGATCACGATCCGCGCCGCGCTCGGTCCGCTCTCCCGGATCGGATTGCTGACCGTTGCCACATCGCTGTGGTGGGTCGCGGGGCTGAGTCTCCAGGGGCGCTTCGGGATCGACATCCTCCGCTACACCGAGACCTACCGCACGGTGTCGCAGGCGTCGTCGGCGTCGGAGATCAGCCGTGGGCTCGGCTACTGGTTCTTCTACGGCACCGACCGCCTCGGACCGTGGTTCAAGGCGGCAGTGACGCTCACCCAGAACGTGCCCGCCTTGACGCTCACGTTCGCGATCCCGATCCTCGGCGTCGCCGCGGCGCTGTGGACGCGGTTCCGCTATCGGGTCTTCTTCGCGTCGATGGCGCTCGCCGGACTGATCGTCTCGGTCGGCGCACATCCGTTCGACTCGCCGACGCCGTACGGCATCGTCTTCAAGGCGTTCACGGAGAGTTCGTCGGGCCTGGCGCTGCGGTCCACGCCGCGCGCAATGCCGCTCTTGGCGCTCGGCATGGCGGTGTTCCTCGGCGGCGGGGTGGCCGCGCTCGCCCGCTGGCGCCCGCGGCGTCGGATCGTGCTCGCCGACCTCGCGCTGCTGCTGATCATCGCCAACCTCTCGCCGCTCTGGATGGGACGGATGGTCGATCCAGTCCTCGAGCGAAACGAGCACGTGCCCTCGTACTGGGCGGCGGCCGGCAAAGAGCTCGACCGTGGCGATCGCGCGACCCGCGCCCTCGAGATCCCCGGTATCGACTTCGCGAACTACCGGTGGGGTGCGACCGTCGATCCGATCACGCCCGGCCTCACCGACCGCGACTTCGCCGCCCGTGAGCTCGTGCCGTACGGCTCGCCTGCGTCGGCCGACCTGATGAACGCGATCGACGCACCGTTCCAGGACGGCAGCTTCGATCCGTCGTCATACGGCGCACTGCTCCGCGTCCTCGGCGTGGGTGACGTCATCCTGCGCTCCGACACCCAGTTCGAGCGCTTCGCGACACCACGACCGAGGCCGATGGCCAGATGGTTGCGCCAAGTCGACGGGCTCAGCACGCCGATCCCCTTCGGACCCGTGATGCCGCACAAGGGCCCGGGCGCGGCGCCGTTCGTCGACGACGCCGACCTCTCGTCGCCGGCGACGCTGACCGACCCGCACGCAGTGACGATCTATCCCGTCGACGGCACGCCGCCCATCGTGCGCTCGGTCGCGCCGCAGCGGCCGCTCATCGTCGCCGGGAGCGGGGCGGGTCTCGTTTCGACCGCCGAGGCGGGTCTGCTCCCCACCGACCGGATGGTCGTCTACTCGGGCTCGGTATCGAACGACCCGGCCGCGATGAAGCGACTCCTCGACCAGGGCGCCGAGCTGGTCGTCACCGATACCAACCGCAAGGCCGCACGTCGGTGGGGATCGACGACCGACAACGACGGCTACCTCGAGATGGCTGACGAGACCCCACCGGTCGACGTCTCCGACAACAGGATCGACCTCTTCGGTCGCGACACGTCGACGCAGACCGTGAGCGAGCAGACCGGTGGTCTGCAGGTCACCGCGTCGGCGTACGGCAATCCGTTCACGTACACGGCGAGCGACCGCGCCGCCAACGCGGCGGACGGCGATCCCACCACGGAGTGGAAGGTCGGCGCGTTCGACGACGTCACCGACGAGTGGATCCAGGCGCGCTCGACCGACGGCCCGATCACGGTCGATCACATCGACCTCGCGCAGGCCAACCACCTCGTGAATCGGTGGATCACCAAGGTCCGCCTGACCTTCGACGGTGGCCGCGCTCGTGAGGTGACACTCGATCAGACTTCGCACACTGGATCGCAACGCATCGACCTCGGCGCCACGACGTCATTTCGCACGTTGAGGATCACGATCCTCGCGACCGACAAGGGCAAGCCGGCCAGTTACGAAGGTCTGAGCGGCGTGGGGTTCCGCGAGATCTCGATCGGCGATCGGCACGTCACCGAGACCGTCCGACCGCCCACCGACCTGCTCGGCGCGATCGGCCACGACGCCGCGAGCCACGCTCTGGCCTTCGTCTTCCACCGTCGCCAGACACGTGGACAAATCCAGATCGAGGACGAGGAACGGGCCATGCGGCGCGAGGTGACCCTCCCCGATGCGCGGACGTTCACGGTCAGCGGCAAGGCCCGACTCTCGTCGGAGGCGCCGGGCACGACGATCGACGCGTTGGTACGACCGGGCGGTACCGGTGCGCCGACGATGATGGCATCGAGCGGGCTCGTCCACGACATCACCTGGCGGCCGTCGAAGGCGCTCGACGCCGACACGACGAGCGCCTGGCAGTCAGAGGTGAACCCGATGCGTGGCGAGTGGCTCGACATCCGCCTCGCGGCGCCGCGCGTGCTGTCGGCCGACTCGCTCACCGTCATGACCGACGGCCGGCATTCGCAGCCCCGCGTCGTGCACTTCGAGGTCGACGGCAAGAAGCTCCCCGAGCTGACGATCACCGCGCCGACACGGGGCGATCTCGGCGGGCGCACGACGCTCCAGCTCCCGCCACAGCGTCTCGAGGGCAGCGACATCCGGTTGGTCGTCGACGAGTTCACGCCGGTCACGGTGCCCGACCGACTGTCGACCCACCCCAGCACGTTGCCGCTCGGGATCGCCGACCTCGGCCTGAGCGCCGCCGACGGCGGGGCGTCACCCATCCCCGATCGTTTGCCCGAGCGATTCGACAGCGGCTGTCGGAGTGATCTGCTCGTGATCGCCGGAACTCGGGTGCCCGTCGACGTGTCGGGCACCACCACCGACGCCGAAACCGGCAACCTCCTCGACGTCCGCCCCTGCGGCTCGCCGACGGTGGCGCTCTCGGCCGGCACGTCGCTGCTCCAGACGATCGACGGTCGCAGCGCCGGGATCACCATCGATCAGGTCGCGCTCGAGTCGGCTGCGGCGACGCCGGCGCCCGAGCCGCGCACGGCGCCAAGGCTGCGCACCACCCGCGACGACAAGGTGGGCTACACGATCCACCCCGACGCCGCGACCCAGCCGTACTGGTTGGTGCTCGGCCAGTCGTGCAACGCGGGATGGACGCTCACTGCCGACGGCAAGGATCTCGGCCCGGCGACGCTCGTGAGCGGCTACGCCAACGGTTGGTTGGTCGACCCGGCGAAGGTCGGCGAGCGGCCGGTCCTGCGCCTCGCGTGGACCCCGCAATCGAGCGTGTGGTGGGCGCTGCTGCTGTCGGGTCTTGGATTCGTCGTGTGTCTGATCCTCGCGTTCCGACCAGCGGTTGCCGCGGTTCGGGGAACGAAGCTGACGATGTCGCCGAGCGTGATCTCCATCGGCGACGCGTTCGGTCGCGGTCCCGGCGCGGTGATGACTGTCATCGCCACGCTGGGCGCGGCCGTCGGCGGTGCGGTCTTCGTCGGGCTTCCGTGGGCCGTGTTGTTCGGCGCGCTCACGGTCGCTGCGTTGCGTACCGACATCGGGTGGCGCGTATTGCGATTCGCCTCCATCGGACTGATCGGCATCGCCGCGCTCTACGTCGTCGCCAAACAGGCGCTCAACGGCTATCTCGTCGACTTCGACTGGCCCAAGCACTTCGAGGCCGCGCATCCGGTGGCCATGGCCGGGTATCTGCTCCTCGGCGTCGAATGCGTCGTCGAGATCATCCGCGCCGGCTGGCGCCGCGACGCAGAACTCGACTGACATCCGCGCGTGGCCGGGCCGCCCGCTGTCTGCACAGAGCCAGCCTGATTTCGTGCTCGCCGCGCTGTGATGCGACGCGCCGACCACACAGCTGGGACCCCCGCCGATTAGTCGTTGTCACCGTCGCGTGGCCGAGGTTGCCGATGCGGGAGTTGGCCTTGTCGCCGCGCGGAAGGTCCCCGCCACGTCGCAGCGAATCCGGTCAAGTGCGTCGACTGTGGGAGAGGCTCAGATCGCCGAATTCGCTGTGACGTGGCGCGAGAGGTCACACGGAGTGGTGGCCAGGCAATGGGATCCGCGAGCAAGCGGGGCGCGAGTCCGCCGACCGCCGCAGCGACTCAGGCCGAGACGAGCGGCTTCTCGACCACCGCGAGGAGCACCAGTGTCGACTCGTCGATCTCGTCGGTGATGAAGAACTCTGCGTCGGTGATGCCCGAGTTGCCCTGGCCCTGTTCGTCGGCCATGAACCGGTAGGCGATGCGACGGCCGGCAGCGTGTAGCGCGACGAACCACTTGCGCGGCAGCTTGTGGCGCCATCCGAAGGGATCGAGCGCGAGCAGCTTGCGCGCCATCGCACGCCGCTTCTCGAAGTCGGCCTTGACCGCCGGCGTCGCATCGAGTCCGAGCACCGTGACCTTCGAGAAGTAGCGGCTGAGCGTGCGGTGCAGGTCGTCGGGATCGAAGAGATACACGTGGTACGGATTCTCGAAGTCGGCTGGCTTGTTCGGCGTGAGGAAGAAGGCGCTGCCGCCCGGCGCGAGCACGCGGGCCACCTCGCTCGCGTGGTGCCACGGCTCGGTGAAGTGCTCGATGAGGTGCGACGAGCAGACGTGGTCGAAGCGGTCGGCGGCCAGCCCGAGCGCGGCGCCGTCGGAGCACGC
>JAYTFP010000256.1:0-4107 GCA_043734285.1 Acidimicrobiaceae bacterium | reverse complement strand
GGTCGGTGTCCCGTACAAGAAATACATCGAGGGGCCGTCCGTTGTGCCTGGCGTGACCGGTGCGACTGAGGTCTCCGTCGGCGGCAACCATGCGTGTGCACGGCTTGGCAGTGGGGCGGTCATGTGCTGGGGCGACAACATGGCTGGTCAACTTGGCAACGGACGGGTGGCGCGGCAGGAGCAGCAGCCCTACCGGACGTCACCGGGCAAGGTTCTCGGGTCGGGGTGACGGCAGCCGTAAAGCCCCCTCCCCGTCGATTCGACCGCTCAGCGCAGGCCGGCGAAGAGGTCGTCCTCGGGCAACTCGGTCTCGACCCGGGTCGCCCCGAGGATGTACTCGTCCCACGGGTAGATCTCGGCCGACACCTCGGTCGGCAGCCCGAACCAGAACGGCGACGCGGGATCGATCTGCGTCGCATGGGCCAGTAGCGCCTTGTCGCGCACGTCGAACCACTTGCCCACGTCGATGCGCGTCGTGATGCGGTGGTCCTGGTTGAACCGCGCGAACCACTCCTCGGTGAACGGCGACTCGACACCCAGCTCGAGCATCTTGTTGTGCGTCGCGGTCACCCGAGCCGACGACCACACGAAGTAATACATCTTCGACGGCTCCCACGGCTCGCCGAGCTCGGGATACCAACCGGGATCGCCTGCACGGTCGAACGCGAGGAGCGAGATGTCGTGCACGCGTATGTGATCGGGATGCGGATAGCCGCCCTGATCGTCGGAGTACGTGAGGATCACCTGCGGTCGATCGCGACGGATCAGCGAGACGAGTCGTCCGGTGGCCTCGTCGAGCGGCGCGTTGGCGAAGTTCGCAGGATCGGCGTTCTCCTCCATGTCGGGCATGCCGGAGTCGAGGTACCCGAGCAGCTCGACGTGGTGGTAGCCGATCGCCGCAGCCGAACGAGCGAGTTCGTCGCGGCGGACCTCGGCCAGGTTCTCGAGGACCTCGGGCCGGTTCATCGCCGGATTGAGTACCTCGCCCAACTCGCCGCCGGTGCAACACACCAGCGTCGCACGCGCACCCTCGCTGACGTAGCGCGCGACCAGCGACGCGCCTTTCGACGCCTCGTCGTCGGGATGGGCGTGCACCGACATCAGGCGCAGGTCGGCGTCAGCCATGTGTGATCCCTACCCGCTCCGAATCAGTTCGAGCCGAGGGGCACGAGTTCGGTCGACGCCAGCGGGTCGTCTTCGTGATCGTGCACGAGACGCCATCCGCACATCTCGGCGAGGCGCGGGCGGCCCTCGGGTGGACCGGTCGCGATCAGCTCGTCACCGGCCTGGAGCTCGACGTAACCGCGGGGTCGGTAGAGATACCGCCCGCCGCGACGGAGCGCCAACACGTGGAAGCCCGGCTCGATGTCGAACTGCATCTCGGCGATCGTCTTGCCGTCGGCGGTCGACCGTGCGCCCACCGGCACACGCATGACCACGACGTCGCTCTCGCCGAGCGCCATCGCGAGCACCGGGTGGAACTCCCAGTCGTCGCTGATCAGCCACACCATCTGATTGGCCTGATCGCCCAGCTCCTCGGCCACGTGCGAGAGCTGCAACAGACCGCGCAACGGCGACGGATCGACGTTCTTCGCTCCGGCGCGCAGCACCCAGAGCTGCAGGTGATCCTTCATCTCGTCGAGGCGATCCGCGAGGTGGCCGACCTCGGCCGCGAGACCCCGGTCGCGCAACGCGAGCGCCGAGTAGGCGAGGCCCACCGCGGCTTCGGAGATGTTCTTCATCTCGACCAGTACGTCGACCGCTCGGTCGAGGTCGGTGATGGCGTCGGGCGGAGCGGCCTTCGGCGGATTCCATGTGGGCGCCGCTGCCAGCTCGTGCAGTCGCGCGATGCCCGCGGGTGAACCGCGGAGGAACAGCACGTCGCCGGGCAGCAGCACGACATCGCCGTCGATCTCGGTGATCCACGAGCGGTCGCGCCGTATCGCCATGACGCGCATGCCGGTGGCGACGGGCATCTCGAGCGCGGCGAGGGGTCGATGCGCCATGTGCGAACCCTCGCGGACCCAGACGCGGTGTGAGACCTCTTCGGCGTTCGACAGGTCGGCGATGAGCTCGTTCGGGATACCGAGGCGGTGCGTGACGATGCGGGTGATGTCGATCGCCGCGTTGCCGATCCCCTCGATCGCCGAGATGACCTGCAGCACCGAGGCCATCGACTCGGCCTCGGACGGCCGGCGCACCGCGAGGATGCAGACCGCCCGCATGTCCTGCACGAGGTCGTTCAGACGCTCCTCGAGTTGTGCAACCTCTTCGCACATGCCCGGGTCGTTGAAATACACCGCGGCATAGGCCAAGTCGACCATGAGCTCGGAGGTGTCTTTCGCCTCCGCGAGCATGGCCCTCAGACTTCGGGGTCGATCATCCACGTCGAGCATCCATATGGAGTTCGCCAAGCGTAGGCGGTCGTCGAGGCGATCGGGGCACTCTTCATCCGAACGCGCCGTGGCGGCCCTCGCCACCCACGAATCGGCTGACGCCGTCGACCGTGTCCGCCGACGAGAGCACGTCGACGCCGCCCGCGACTTCGGCCATGAGCGCGTCGCGGATGTCGAGCCCCCACTGCGATCGAGCGGAGGCGAGATCGGCCCGCAGGCAGGTCTGCGGGAAGGCCGCCAGGTTGCGCCCGAGCTGCACCGCGGTCGCGAGCGCCTGTCCGGGTTCGCACACACGATTGACCAGACCGATGCGCTCGGCCTCGTCGGCATCGACCGGACGTCCGGTCAGGATCAGGTCAAGCGCCCGCGACTGGCCGATCAGGCGGGGCAGGCGGATCGTGCCGCCGTCGATGAGCGGCACGCCCCAACGCCGGCAGTAGACGCCGAACCTCGCATCCGACGCAGCGACGCGCAGATCGCACCACAACGCGAGCTCGAGACCGCCGGCGACAGCGTGGCCCTCGACCGCCGCGATGACCGGCTTCGAGAGCACCATCCGCGTCGGGCCCATCGGGCCGGAGTGCGCGGGATCGAGCGAGACCTTCGTGCTGCGCGACGTACCGATCGCCTTGAGGTCGGCGCCCGCGCAGAACTGGCCGTTGGCTCCCGTGAGCACCGCTGTCGCGAGATCCGCGTCAGCCTCGAACTCCTCGAACGCGGCAACCAACGCTGCCGCTGTCGGACGGTCGACCGCGTTGCGGGCCGCCTGCCGGTTGATGGTGACGACGAACACCGGCCCATTGCGGTGCACGATCACGGTCTCGGTTGTCGGCTCACCCATCGGGCGACCCTAATTTCCGTTGATCGACCAGTGCCAGGGTTCCGACGCGAGGTTGAAGAGGCCGAAGCGTGCCGCGTTCTGGCTCATCCAGATCCAACAGGGATCGGCGTGGTTCGTGAGCAGCGCGCCATTGCAGGTGAAGTCGACCGCGAGACCCTGCTCGTGCATCGATCGCCCAGGACGCGCGGTCGGCGGCGAGCACTCCGCGGGCGGACGGTCGTAAATGTCGTACGGCGTCGGACCGCAGTGCGCAGTACGCAGCGCGACCTGCGACGACGGGTCGCGATAACCGCTCCCGCCGAGGGTGAAACCGGCACTCGACGCCGCGCTCATGAGCGAAAGCAGTCCCCCACTGAGCGACCGGGCGACCTGGATGCCGTTGACGGTCACCAGGTCGACCGGCGGCGGGATGACCACCGGAGTCGGCGGGGTGGTCGTCGTCGTGGTCGTTGTGGTCGCGGTGGTCGTGGTCCGCGAACCGGGCTTCGCCGTCGTGGTCGGCGCCGGCTTGGTCGTCGTGGTCTTGGGGGTCGTGGTCGTCGTCGTGGTCGTCCTCGGCGTGGACTTCGGTGCGTTGGGCCCTGCCTTCGTCTTGGTCGACGACGTGGGCGCATCACCGGTGACGTCGGCTGCGGCGCGCAGCGCCTTCTGCTGCTTGACCAGCCGCGCGGCTGCGGCCGGATCGACGCGAGCGACTGAATCAGCCTCTGACATCGCCGACTCGACGCGGTCGTCGAGGGCGGAGACCACTTGCGCCCGCGCCGCCTTCGATGCGGCGATCTCGTCGACGACGTGCTGCTGTTGATCGGCGGCCGATTGCGCGGCGACGAGCAGTTCACGCCGTCCCTCGACGGCGCGGTGCCGTTCGTC
>JAYTFP010000255.1:0-6851 GCA_043734285.1 Acidimicrobiaceae bacterium | reverse complement strand
ACCCCCAAAGAAGTCCTCGACCAACGCCGCCACCTCGCGGCATGATCAACCCCTCCACAAGGCCCATCACCAACTCAACCTCCGGACAGGAAGCGCTAGGAGGTCTCGACGCTGCCGCGGACGAGCACCAACGCGATGTCGTCACGGGCGGTCTGGCCGTCGGTGCAGCGCGCCACCAACTCGTCGGCCCGCGCCTCGAGCGGCAGACCGGCGGTCTCGCGCACCGCATCGACGAGACGCTCGATGCCCTTGTCGATCGACTCGCGGCGAGCCTCGATGAGGCCGTCGGTGTAGGCGACGAGTAGCGAGTCGGGTCCGAACCGCGCTCGGCCCAGCACTGTGGGTCGGGTGGGACCCCCGATCAGCGGGTGACGCCCGTCCTCGAGCAGGGCGATCGCACCGTCCGCAGCGACCAGCAGGGCCGGCGGGTGACCGGCCGAGACGTAGTCGACACGCTGCGCTGTCGGGTCGAACACCATCACCGCAACGGTGGCCATGATCGTGTGCACCTCGATCGCGTCGTGGACCGCCTCGAACAGCGATTCGAGAGGCGTCTCGAGGCGCAGCAGCAGGCTGACGACGCCGCGGAGGTGGGACATGTCCGCGGCCGCGTCGACGCCGTGACCGACCACGTCGCCGACGACCAGCGCGAGCCGCCCGCCCTCGAGTCGGATGCCCTCGAACCAGTCGCCGCCGATGCCGACGCCCGCCGACGCCGGTTGGTAGCGCGACGCGATCCCGTAGATGCCGAGCGTCGGCACGGGACGCAGTATCCGGTGCTGGAGCTGGAGGACGAGGTTGTGCTCGGCCTCTGACAAGCGGATGCGCTCGAGCACCTGGCTGATGAGGCCGAGGACCGTCGACAGCACGGCACGGTCGCCTTCGTCGAGCACGAGTGGCCCGTTCCAGGCGACGCCGAGCGCACCGAGCACCTCACCGTCGTTGGCGATGATCGGGTGCGCGACGTAACCCACGGCGTCTGACGCCCAGGCCTCGTCGGCGAAGAGAGGGAACTGTCGACGGCACGCCGCCGCATCGACGATCACGACCGGTTCGCGGTGGCGCACAGCGGCGGTCTCGGGACGTGAGCCGTCGACGGCATGTCGAGTGCCGGTCACGGGTCCGCCGATGAGCAGCGACTGACCGCTGTCGTCGAGCACGCCGAGGTGCGCTAACTGCGCGCGCAGGAGTGCGGGCAACGCGCTCGACACGATCCGGTCGACTTCGTCCTCCGACGTCGTGGCGGCCAGCGCTTGCGAGAGCTCGGCCACCCGACCGGCGCGCCGCGCCTCCTGGAGGCGAGCATCGATCAGCCAGACGCGTTCGAGCGTCTGCGCCGCGAGATTGCCGATGGTGCGGAGGAAGGCGAGCACGCCCTCGTCGAAGTCGACCGATCGATCCCAGGCGATGCCGAGCGCGCCGACCACCGTACCGTCGCGGCCTCGCATCGGGACGTACGCGCTCGAGACGAACCCGCCGACGTCGTAGGTCTCGACGCCCTGCGGATAGCGCGCGGCGAGATCGTCGCGGTCGGCGATCAGGATCGTCGCCTCGTCGATGATCGCGTCGCTCAGAGGGAGCGGACTGTCGAGCACCTGGAGAGCGAACCGCGTCTGGCGCCGAGTCGGGAACGTGGATGGGAAGTAGCGCCGGAGCATGGACTGCGACTCGTCGAGCGTGCCGACGAACGCGAGCGTCGCGCCGATCGTCTGGTTCACCTGTTCGGCGATGAACTCCATGACGTCGCCGACGCTCGACGTGCCGGCGAGCACCTCGGCGAAGCGTGCGAGGTCGTGGCTTCGTTCGAGATCCTCGCGGATGGCGTCGACCAGTCGGGCTCGCTCGAGCGATCGCGAGATCAGGGCCGCGATCGTGGTGAGCGTCGATCGCAGCGTGTCGTCGAATTCGACGGGTTCGTCCCACGAGAACGCGACCGAGCCGAACGTGGATTCGGCCTGGTCGCGTAGCGGGAGGGCGGCGCGTGCGCCCTTGCCGAGTCGCTGCTGGATCGGGTCGGTCGACGGGTAGCGGGCGCGGTACTCCTCGGCGTCGCTGATGAAGATCGCCTCGCCGAGTCGCGCCGCGTCGGTGAAGGCGAGCCGTGAGTCGAGCGGGGGGTTCGCGTACGTCGCGCGCACGTCGGCATCGACGTCGGGCCCGTGGTGCACCGCGAGCACACCGCGGCCGCGGTCGATCATGCCGACGCTCGCGGCGTGCGCGCCCAGCGGCACGGTCGCGGCGCGGTTGACGAGATCCGACACCTCCTCGACGGTGACCGCGCCGGCGAGGTCGGTCGCCAACTGAGCGACCTGCTCGCTCCGCGCTGCCACGCCCAGTTTCAGGTCGAGGATCTCGGCGCGCTTCGCCGCAGCGGCGAGCTGATCGATGATCCCGACCGCGGCTGCAGCGACGGCGCAGATGCCGATACCAACGCCCGCCATGACGACCGCCCAGGCGCGTGCCTCGCCGAGGCGATGCTCGAGGTGCGTCCATCGCGCGACCCCCGCGAGGAGTAGCGGCACGGCGAGCACGATCGGCAGGATGCGGCGTACGGCGCGCCGGCCGGGGCTGTCGACGATGATCCAGGCGCTGAACCCGCACTCGAAGGTGGCCGCCAGCACGCCCGTCGCAGCCGCGAGCATCGCCACCGCGGAGGGGAGCGAGGTCGCCGTGCCCGGCAGCGCCGACGCGGCGACCGTTGCCGCCTTGTCGCCGTACGCGAAGGCGAGCACGCAGAGCGTGCCGATCGTGATCGGTGCCGTGGCGATGGCCTGGGCGACGCGCGGTCGACCGAGGGCGACGAGCAGCAGCCCGAGGCAGGCGCCGAGCAGGCCGACGCTCGTCGGAACCGGTGGGAGCCATGTGCGGAATCCGGTGCCGGTTTGGAACTCGAGCCAGGCGATCGGGGGATTTGTCCATTGCGCGATCCGTGCCACGACGGCGAACAGGAGCAGCAGAGATCCGGTCGCCGAGCCGGCGATGAGGAGCAGGCGTGAACGGGAGCGGCTCGCCAGTGCGATCGCCATCACCACGACGATGACCGAGCTCAGCGGAGTGACGATCGGGAAGCCGTCGACCCATCGCATGAGGACGCGGACCTTCGCGATCACCCCGACGATGATGAGCAGGGCGGTGACCGCGAGGACGACCGAGGCCCGAGCTTCGAGGCGTCTCGATCCGCGTGCCGACGACGACTCGGGGGTGATCACGAGCGGCGCGGTCATCCGGTCGAACGCTAACAGCCGCCCTGCGCCGCGCCGCCTGCGGACTGGAGGTCGCCGCCACGTATGGGATCACCCGCGTCGGGTATCTCAACAAGTGAGCCGGGGGTCGTGCTGGAGACCCCCGGCCCAACCCGTTCACGGCCCCTGGTGGTCAGGTCGAGGCAACGGGTGCGTCGGCACCGAGTTCGCCGCGCATCTTGGCGACCGATGACCTCAAGAGGCGCGACACATGTACCTGGGAGATGCCGAGTCGTTCGGCGATCTCGGACTGACTCAGCTGCTCGAAGAATCGGAAGTAGATGATCTCGCGCTCGCGGTCGGGCAGTGTCTCCATCAACTGGATCACCAGACCGTGGTCCTCAGAGCGCTCTGCCATGTCGTAGGTGTCGTCGGGCACCCCCTGCTGCTCGTTCAGCACGTCGAGCGACGACGACCGGTAGGCGGCCCCGGCCTCGAGCGTCTCGAGGATCTCCTCTTCTGGCACCCGCAGCGCCGAGGCGATTTCGGCGACCGTCGGGCCGTGTCCGAGGTCGTGCGAGAGCTGCTCGATCACGCCCGGGATCCGCACGTGGAGGTCCTTTGTACGCCGCGGTACCTTCACCGCCCACGTGCGATCGCGGAAATGGCGTCGCAACTCGCCGACGATCGTGGGTGTGGCGAAGCCACCGAATGGCGTCCCGAACGTGGGGTCGAATCGCTCGACCGCCTTCAGCAGACCGAACATCGCGACCTGCGTCAGGTCATCGAGCGGCTCGCCGCGGTTGGCGAACCGTCGGGCGCACCGTCGGGCTATCTCGGCATTGTCCTCGACGAGGCGGTCGCGAACGCGGAGGTCACCGGTGCGGTGGTAGTCCTCGAAAAGGGCATCGGTCTCGGGGTGCGACTCGTCATGCATCGCTCGCCTCGAGATCAGCAGTAGTCGAGATCGTCATGACGAGCGTCGCCGTCGACGCGCCGATGTCGAACACGTGTGTGTCGGCGACGAGTGTGAGCACCCGCTCTGTGAACGCGAAGCGCATCGGATCGACCGTCGCGCCGGGCTCGACCGCGACGGTACCGCGCACCTCGACGCGACCCGCGTCGTCGAGGTCGAACGTGATATCGACGGGTGACGCGCCGCCGACCTCGAGCAGCGTCGACGTCAGCTCGCCGAGCGCGATCTTGAAGTCGTCGATCAACTCGTCGTCGAACCCGCCAAGCGTGCCGATGCTGCTTCCGACGAGGCGCACGATGCGGACATTGCGGGGATCGGCGGGGAGGACCATTCCGAATGACGTGACCACGACCGCCGCCTCAGTTGTTCGTCGGGTTCGGCGCGCGGGGCGTGGGGCTGACATCGAACGCGAACGACGCGGAACCGGGGCCTCGCCGGAATCCGGCATCGCCGGCGATGACGCCCAAGATCTGCCCGGTCAAAGCGAATCGCGCCCCGTCGGGGTGCATGGCATCGTCGACCGGCACGCGGGCGTCGACCCGGACCTCGCCCGCCGGCGTGTAGGCGAGCCCCAGCGTGATCGGGGCCCCGCCGCCGATCTCGATGAGCGTGGCGCACACCTCACCGACGGCGATCTTGAGGTCGTCGATGCGGTTGATCGAGAGCCCGGCGCCCGCGCCGACACCGCTCGCGGCGAGTCGGGCGACCCGGATGAACCGGGTGTCGGGCGGAATCCGGAACTCGATTCGGTTGTCGAGGTCATCGACGGGGACCGACTCGATCACGACCGGAAGCTCTCAGCGAGTCCCGTCAGCTCGAACAGGCGCTCGACCGCAGGGGTGGTCGCCACGACCCGGAGCCCGATGCCCGCCTCGGTGGCTCGCTGGCGGCCCACGATGAGGACGCGGAGGCCCGACGAATCGATGAAGCCGACGCCGCCGAGGTCGACATCGATGGTCGCCGTGCCGCGATCGATCGCGTCGTTCAGGGCGCTCTCGATGCGGCCGGCCGTCGCCGCGTCGACCTCGCCCTGCACCACGACTCGGGCGCGATCGCCCTCGAAGGTGGTGTCGACCGTGAACGGAACGTTGTCGAGTGGTCCGGTCATCGTTTCTCTCCTGAGTGCTGGCTCATCGGTGATCCATACCCATCGAAGCGGACATCCAAACCTCGCATGTCCCAGATGGTGCCAGATGCGACGGGGCCTGTCAGCGACGTGCGACCATGTGCACCGAACGAGCGGGGAGGGATTGTCGTGGCGGTGATCGAGGTCGAAGACCTCCACAAGTCATACGGCTCGTTCGAGGCGGTCAGGGGCGTGAGCTTCTCGGTCGACGAGGGTGAGGTGCTCGCCGTCCTGGGGCCCAACGGTGCCGGCAAGACGACGATGGTCGAAATCCTCGAGGGGTACCTCGATCGCGATGCCGGCCGCGTCGACGTCCTGGGCATGGATCCGGCGGTGGGCGGCACGGCATTGCGGCAACGCATCGGCATCGTGCTGCAGGAGTGCGGTGTCGAACAGTTCCTCACGGTGTCCGAGGTGCTGCGCATGCACGCCGGCTACTACGACCACCCGCGTGACGTGGCCGAGGTGATCGGACTCGTGGGTCTCGACGAGAAAGTCGACGCACGGGTCAAGACGCTCTCGGGCGGTCAGAAGCGACGGCTCGACGTCGCGCTCGGACTGATCGGTGATCCCGAGTTGCTCTTCCTCGACGAGCCGACGACCGGCTTCGATCCGACCGCCCGGCGACATTCGTGGGAGATCGTGCGCAACCTGCAGGCGCTCGGCAAGACCGTGCTGCTCACCACGCACTACATGGACGAGGCCCAGGCGCTCGCCGATCGTGTCGTCGTGATCTCGGCCGGTCGCATCGTCGCCGAGGGCACACCCGAGTCGATCGGCGGCCGGGCCGACGCGGCAGCGAGGATCGACTTCCGGCTGCCGGTGGGTGTCGCGATCGCCGATCTCCCGATCGCGGCGGAGCCCCTCGAGCACGGCGTCGTTCGTTGCACCACCACGACCCCGACCGAGATGCTCTACCACCTGACGAGCTGGGCGGGCTCGACTCCGGGCGTCGGCGAACTGGAGGGTCTCGTCGTGTCACGTCCGAGTCTCGAGGACGTCTTCCTCGCCCTCACCTCCGACACTCCGTCAGACGCGGGGGAGCGATGACGCGGGTTGCGGCCTGGTGGCGCCAGGTCGGCTGGGAGCAGCGCTCGTACTGGCGCAATCCTGCGGCCGCCACGTTCACCTTCGCGTTCCCGTTGCTGTTCCTGGTGATCTTCATCGCCATCAACGGCCACTACCGCCCCGACGTGAACGGGGTCCGGGTGAACTTCGCGCAGTACTACGTGCCCGCGATCGTCGCGTTCGGTCTGATCTCAGCCTGCTACACGAACCTCGCCTTCACGATCTGCATCCGCCGCGAGAACGGGCAGCTGAAGCGCACGAGGGGTACACCGTTGTCGCCGATGCTCTACCTGAGCGGTGTGATCGGCAACGTGATGGTGGTCGCCGTCATCCTGACGTCCCTCGTCATCGCTCTCGGCGTGACGGTGTACGGGGTTGTCTTTCCAGGCCGCTACCTCGCGCTGGTCGTGGCGATCCTCGTCGGCGCCTTCTGCTTCAGCGCGCTGGGCATCGCCGTCTCGACGTTCGTGCCGAACGAGGATGCCGCTCCCGCGATCAT
>JAYTFP010000254.1:0-3349 GCA_043734285.1 Acidimicrobiaceae bacterium | reverse complement strand
GGTGGTGGTGGCGGCGGCTCGGCTCCGAACGGCGGCAACGCCGGTACGGCGGGTGCTGCGGCCAAGCAACTCAACGTGGCCTGATCGTCCACACGGTTCCCATTCGATTCGGGGGGTGCGCTCGCAAGGGCCGCCCCCCGATTCGCGTCCCGGCCCGGGTGTTGCACGACCCGAGACATAACCTCGGTCGATGACCTGCGCGTTCTGCGCCATCATCACCGGCGACGCCGATGCCGAGATCGTGCTGCGCACCGACCATTTCGTCGCGTTCCTCGACATCCGTCCCGTTTTCGCCGGCCACGTGCTGCTCGTGCCACGCCAGCACGTCACGACGTTCGAGCAGCTGCCCGGAGAACTCGGTGCCGAATTCGTGACGTGTGGCCAGCGCCTCGAGCGGGCCGTCGAGACCGCGATGGGTGCGGACGGCTCACTGCTCATCGTCAACAACGTGGTGAGCCAGAGCGTGCCGCACCTGCACCTGCATGTGATCCCGCGGCGGCGACGCGACGGCCTGCGCCTCTGGCTCGGTCCGCGCCATCCCTACCCGTCCGCGCAGCAGCGCGGCGACACGGGTCGACTCATCCGTGCCGCGCTCGACCGGGTCGACCCGAGGTGAGCTGACTCGCTGACTGGCGGAGCAGACCGCTCAGGCGAGACCGGCCACGCCCCACTCGGCGCGCATGTTCTCGACGAACTGGGCGTACGACTCGCCCTCATTGTGCAGCAGCGCCATCACCTTGCCGACCAGCGCCATGTGGAACTCATCGGCATCTTCGGGGCGCAGACGGGCCCGCCCCGACTGGCTCTCACGCTCGATCGCGAGACCGGCGTGGTAGAGCGCCCGCATCAGGTACTCGACGCGATCGGGGCTCTCGTCACCGATCCAGTCGAACGGCCCGTCGTCATTGAGCAACGCACGCCACCGGTCGAGCAGATCCGAGAAGGCCTCGAGCGCCTCGGGCGACACGCTCGAGTCGTCGATCCGGCGGAGATCGGCCATCACCTCGCCCGCGTAGTCGATCCAGGCGACGGCGCTCTGGCGTGCCACTGGGCCGATCTCGATGATCACGTCCACCATCATCGCGCCGTGGACCCGCGGGGTGGGATCAATGCTGTTCACCTTGGATGAAGCCGCACAGGGTGGCCCGATGGGAACCCCCGAAGCGCCGGAAGCCCGATGGCGGGCCCACGCGCCCATCAGACGGTCGTGTCAGCCCGCTATGGGTCGAACTCGCGCCATGGTGGCAATGCGGGCGCCAGGGGTGTTGCCGGCGAGCTGGTCCACGCGGGCGGTGACGGCGCAGCGTGCGCGGGTCTCGACGACGGTGCGCCGTAGACCTGCCAGGGGCCGGTCGACGACGCGAGGGCCGCGGCGAAGTTCGGGTGCGCCAGAACCGTCAACCCTTCCGTGCTTCGTCTCGCCCTCAGTCCGAAACGCCACATCACCAGTAGCACGATTGCGACGAACGAGATGAGACCGAGTCCGATCGCGGCGAACACGGTGTCGTCGCCACTGGAGCGTGCGACCGCCGGAAGAATGGGATTGAGCAGCATCCAGACACCCATGATGAGCACGAAGCTCAAGGGAACCAGCGCCAGCGCGCGGAGCGCGTCACCGAGGACCACGGCACGCGCCACCGGCAGCTCCACCTCTCGACGAGCGGGCGGCAGAGGAGCACGACCTCGACGCCGTCGGCCGAGGACGAGACGGCCGAGGAGGCCGCCGAGCAGCAGACGGAGGATCAACTGGGCCATCTCCTCCGCCTGGGCGCGTGACCTCGGGCCGGTCATCTCCTCGCGCATCGTCGAGACGCGCACCTTGCGTGTCGTCGTCGCGGGTTTGCCACTCTTGACGCAGATCGGCGGCAGGCCCCGACGCAACTGGTCGTCGGTGATGAGCACCCATTCGCGCATAGCCCTCATGGTCGCATGAATATTCGAATCTGCCAGAGCGTCCACCCGAGGTCACCAGATGGAGTCGCGCCGGGGCGGCGAGCGTACGATTGGGGCCTGGCCCGAAGCCGGCCCGAAGGGACGCGACACCCATGACCTCGACCGATTCCCGACCCCAGATCATCAGCGAGAACGAGGTGGCGCCGGGCCACACGCCACTGCCCGCCAGCCTCACCGCCGAGGTGCGCGAACGCCTGACCTCACTGGTCGCGTCGTCCGGCACCGCGCCCACGGTGACCATGCGCGCCCCGTTCAGCGGCGTCGACATCGCGGTGCTCCCCCAGTGCACGCCCGACGACGTCGCGGCCGCGGCCGAACGTGCCCGGGTCGCACAGCGCGCCTGGTCGGCGCGCAGCATCGGCGATCGGGCGAAGGTGTTCCTGAAACTGCACGACCTCGTGCTCGACCACCGCGACGAGCTGATGGATGTCATCCAGGCCGAGAACGGCAAAGCGCGTCGCGATGCCTACCTCGAGGTCGCCGACATCGCCATCACCTGCCGCTACTACGCTCGCACCGCGGCGAGCGCGCTCGCATCGAAGGGCCGTACCGGTCTGATCCCCGGGTTGACGAGCGTCGACGAACTGCGTCACCCGAAGGGCATCGTCACGATCATCTCGCCGTGGAATTACCCGCTCAGCCTGGGCGCCGGCGACACGATCCCCGCGCTGCTCGCCGGTAACGCGGTCGTGCAGAAGGCCGACAACCAGACCGCGCTCACGGCGCTGTTCGCGCTCGACCTCGCCCGCCAGGCCGGACTCCCCGACGACCTGTGGCAGATCGTGCTCGGCCGCGGCAGCTCGATCGGCACGTCGTTGATGGACATCGCCGACTACGTGATGTTCACCGGCTCCACCGACTCGGGCCGTAACATCGCGCAGGAGGCGGCCAAGCGCCTCGTCGACTGCTCGCTCGAACTCGGCGGCAAGAACGCGATGCTGATCCTCGACGACGCCGAGATCGACCGGGCCGTCGAGGGCGCCGTCCGAGCCTGCTTCTCGTCGAGCGGCCAGCTGTGCATCTCGATCGAGCGGATGTTCGTGGCCGACGGCATCTACGACACGTTCATGCCCAAGTTCCTCGCCGCGGTCGAGGCCATGAAGATCGGCGCCAGTTACGACTTCGAGCACGAGATGGGATCGCTGACCTCGGCCGACCAACTCGAGGTCGCGCAACGCCACGTCGACAACGCTGTCGCCGCGGGCGCCACGGTGCTCGCGGGCGGCAAGGCCCGGCCCGAGCTCGGTCCGTTCTTCTTCGAGCCGACGGTGCTCACCGACGTCGAGGCGACAATGACGTGCTTCGCCGAAGAGACGTTCGGCCCGTTGGTGTCGGTCTACCGCTTCAGCGATGTCGACGACGCGGTCGAGCGGGCCAACGACACGCGCTACGGCCT
>JAYTFP010000253.1:0-10811 GCA_043734285.1 Acidimicrobiaceae bacterium | reverse complement strand
GGCGCACGGCACGCATCGGTCCGACGTCTCGCAGTGACACGCCGGTGCGCTTTCGGATCGCGTGGGCGAGGTACCGGTTCGCCAGCCGCGCGTGCGCCGGCATCGACCCGGGTGCGAGCACCCTTGCGCCGACCACGAGGTCGGCCTCGCCGGCCGTCACGGGTGCGGCGACGAGAGGGAGTTGCCGCGGGTCGAGTGATCCGTCGGCATCCATGAAGCACACCACATCGGCGGTTGCCGCGAGCAGACCGGCCCAGCAGGCGGCGCCGAACCCGCGGGTCGGCTCGCTCACGACTGTCGCGCCGCAGCGGGCCGCCACCTCGGCCGAACCGTCGTCGGATCCGTTGTCGACGACGATCGCCCGGAACCCCTCGGGCATGGCCGCCAGCAGATCTGGCAGCGCCGCGGCCTCGTTGAGGGTGGGGAGGATCACGTCAGGCACGTCGGCTGGCGATTGTAACGTCGGGGGCCATGCCTGACGGCTCCGGCGACGCCCGAGGTTCTCGTCGCAGCCTGGCGCTGCTGGGTGCCGTGACCGTTGCCGCGGCGGTGTGCATCTGGTGGGGCGATTCGGTCACGCACGACCACCAGCGCATCTATGTGACGCCCCCGGGATTCTTCGGACACTGGCAACTGGCCTGGCCGGCCGCGCTCACCTGGGCGTTGCCGGTGGCCGTCGTCATCGTCGTGCTCGCGCCGGTGGCGACGCGATCGTCGCGGCGCTGGGCCGCGCCACTGTGGGCCGCCGTGTCGTCGCTCCTGTGGATGTGCACGCTCGCCGCATCGAAGGGATGGCGCGGATTCACCGATCCTGTACTCGACGGCAACGAGTACCGACGGGTGCTCCCGCGCATCGGATCGGTCCACCGCTTCGTCGACACGTTCGTCGAACGGCTCGACCGGTACCCGCTGCATGTCACCGGCCACCCGCCCGGATTCCCCCTCGTGCTGTGGTGGCTGCACCTCGCGGGCCTCGACGACCCGCGTTGGGAGGCCGCCCTCGTCGTGGTGGTCGCCGCATCGGCCGCGGCCGCGATCACGCTGGCCGTGCGCGAACTCGTCGACGAACGAGCGGCTCGCTCCGCGGCGATGTTCGTCGGCGTCATGCCGGCAGTGGTCTGGATGGCGGTCAGCGCCGACGCCTTCTACGCGGGACTCGCCGCGTGGTCGCTCTACGCGATCGCCAGGGCGACCCGGCCGGGAACCTCTCCGGTGCACCGTCTGGCCGGAGCCACGATCGCCGGGCTGCTCGCCGGCGCACTCCTCTATTGCACCTACGGCGCGCCGCTCATCCTCCTGCCGGCGGCGGCGATCGCCTGGCACCGCCGCAGTCTCATCGCCACGATCGGGGCCGCCGTGGGAGCGGCGCTCGTCGTCGCCTGGTTCACGGTCAATGGGTTCTGGTGGTTCGACGGGCTCGCGAAGACCCGCCACTTCTACTTCTTCGGGGTCGCGAGTCGGCGACCCTACAGCTTCTTCCTGCTGGCAAACCTCGTCGTCGTCGCGATCGCGATGGGGCCTGCGGTGATCGCCGGGCTCGCCCGCCTCGTCGACCGGCGATCGTGGTGGCTCGTGGCTCCGGCGCTGGCCGCCATGGTCATCGCTGACCTCTCCGGCATGGCACGTGGCGAGGTCGAGCGTATCTGGCTGCCCCTGATGACGGTGGCCGCGGTCGGCGCGGTCGGCCTCGACGACGGCGACCGCTCGATGCGGCTGTGGCTCGCGACCCAACTGGGTCTCGGCATCGCGATCCAGGCCACACTGCAAGGCTTGTGGTGAGTGGCGGATCGCGACGTCGCGTCGCGAGGGGAGAGGGCAGCAGCGCATGAGGTTCGTCGTGACCGGGGGCGCCGGGTTCATCGGCTCGTTCGTGGTCGACCAGCTCATCGGCCTCGGCCACGAGGTGACCGTCGTCGACAATCTCGACCCGGCGGCGCACGCCGAGCGCCCCGGCTATCTCAACGATCGCGCCGACTACCGCTGGACCGATGTCCGAGACCGGTCGACCTGGGACGTCGCCGAGGGTGCCGACGGCATCGCGCACCTGGCCGGCAAGGTCGGCCTCGGCGTCGACTTCGGCGACACCAACGACTATGTGTCGCACAACGACGTCGGCACCGCGGTCGGTCTCACCGCGTTGCACGAACTCCGCTGGTCGGGACGCGTCGCGCTGGCGTCGTCGATGGTCGTCTACGGCGAGGGCCGGTACCGCTGCGACGTGCACGGCGACGCGCGGCCGGGGCCCCGCTCGCCGGCGACGATGAAGGCCGGCGACTTCGAGCCACCGTGTCCGGAATGTGGACGCCCGCTGGCCTCGGTCGAGATCGCCGAGGAGACGCCCACGAAGCCGCGCAACGTGTACGCGGCCACGAAGCTCCACCAGGAACACCTCTGCGCGGCGTTCGAGTCGAGCCACGACGTCGCGGTCGCCGCCTTGCGGTTCCACAACGTCTACGGACCACGGATGCCACAGCTCACTCCCTACGCGGGCGTCGCGAGCATCTTCCTCTCCGCCTTGGCGGCAGGCCGGCCTCCGCAGGTCTTCGAGGACGGCGGACAGACGCGCGACTTCGTGCACGTCAGCGACGTCGCCGCGAGCGTGGTGGCCGCGCTGACGTCTCGAGAGGCGCACTCAGGAGCATTCAACGTGGCGAGCGGCGAGCCCCGCACGGTGCTCGACATGGCACGCGCACTCGCCGACGCGGTCGACCCGGCGCTCGTCCCCGAGGTCGTCGGCGGGTGGCGCGAGGGCGATGTACGTCACGTCGTCGCCTCGCCGCAGAAGCTGCGCACGACCTTCGACCTCATGCCGCAGGTCCGGTTCGCCGACGGCGTCCGCGAGCTCGCGGGTGCCTCGCTGCGACGACCGCCGCTGAGACGCGAATAGCGTCTGGCGATGCTCGAGCTCCCGATCCCCGAAGACCCCGTCGACGTCGCCGTGTTCGGGGGATCGGGCTTCTACTCGTTCCTCGACGACATGACGACAGTATCGATCGAGACCCCGTACGGCCCGCCGTCTGCCGACCCCGTCGTCGGCACGGTGGGCGGCCGACGCGTCGCGTTCATGCCACGGCACGGGCACACGCACTCGGTACCGGCGCACCGGGTCAACTACCGCGCCAACGTGTGGACCATGGCGGCCCTGGGCGCCAAGGCGTTGATCGCCCCGTTCGCCTGCGGCTCACTGCGCGCCGAGCTGGGTCGCGGTCACCTGGTGCTGGTCGATCAGCAGGTCGACCGCACACACTCGCGCGAGGCGACCTTCTTCGACGGACCCGAGACCTGGCACCACCCATTCGCCGACCCGTACGACCGTGATCTCGGCGAGACATTGGCCATCGCCGCCGAGGAGCAGGGCCTGCCCGTCCATCGCGGCGGCACGGTGGTCGTCATCCCGGGTCCGCGGTTCAGCTCACGCGCCGAATCGGCATGGCACCAGACGATGGGGTGGGACCTCGTGAACATGACCCAGGCCCCCGAAGCCGCGCTCGCCGGCGAGGCAGGACTGCGTTACGTCGCGATCGGCCTGGTCACCGACTACGACGTCGGGCTCGATGACGATCCCTCGATCGAGCCGGTCACGCAGGACGAGGTGTTCTCGTTCCTCGCGAGCAACGCCGACGCGATGCGCGAGCTGTTGCACCGCGCGATCCCGCGCCTCGAACTCTGAGCGGTTCGCCTCGGTCAGTGGCCGGTGTCGGCGACGAGTTGCGGCACCGCGAGGCGCGACACGTCGACGAACGGACCCGGCACGAGGCCGATCACGACCGTCGCCGTCACGGCCACCGCGAGTGACACACCCGCGGCCCACGGAATGCGAAGCCGCTGTGCACCGTCGACCGCGTCGTCGGTGTCGTCACCCGAGAAGTACATCGCCACGATGATGCGGAGGTAGATGAACGCCGAGATCACCGCGGTCAGCATCGCCACGAGTGCGATCCACCAGTCGCCACGATCGGCCGCGGCCTGCAGCACGCCGAACTTGGCGACGAAGCCGGCGGTGAACGGGGTCCCCGCCTGAGCGAGCAGGAACACCGCGAAGATCATCGCGAGACCCGGTCGCGACCGAGCGAGACCCTTGTAGTCGTCGAGGTCGTGACGCCCGTCGTTGCGACGCCCGACCACGGTGAGCACGCCGAAGCTGCCGGCCGCCATGAACATGTAGGTCGCGAGGTAGAACAGCGACGCCGAGGTGCCCGCGGCGTTGGCGGCGCTCACGCCGATGAGGATGAATCCGGCGTGGTTGATCGAGCTGTAGGCGAGCGCCCGCTTGACGTTGGTCTGCACGACGGCGCTCACCGAACCGACGACCAGGCTGAGCGTGGCGAGGGCGAACACGATCGGCCGCCACTGCTCGGAGTAGCTGCCGAAGGCGACCACGAACACTCGCAACAGACCGGCGAAGGCGGCGACCTTCACGCCCGACGCCATGAACGCGGTCACGGGCGACGGAGCACCCTGATACACGTCGGGCGTCCACATGTGGAACGGGGCCGCGGCGACCTTGAACCCGAAGCCGACGAGCATCAGCCCCAGACCTGCGAGCAACAGCCCGTCGTGGGTCACCAGGTGCGTGCTGAGGAACGACTGGATCTTCAGCAGGCTGGTCGTGCCGGTCGCGCCGTAGACCAGAGCGATGCCGTAGAGCAGGAACGCGGACGAGAACGCGCCGAGCACGAAATACTTCAGGCCAGCCTCGAGCGACGACATCCGCCGCATGTGCATCGCGGCCATGACATAGCTGGCGATCGAGAGGATCTCGACGCCGAGGAACGTCACGATGAGATCGTTCGCCGAGCCGAGGATCATTCCGCCGGAAGCTGCGAGCAGCATCAGGATGAACATCTCGGGCTCGTCGAGCTGCTCGCGTCGGAGGTAGCCGTCGGCGAGCAGTGCCGAGAGGATCACCGCGACGCAGATCAATCCGCCGACGAACACCGTGAAGTGGTCGACCCCGATCGCGCCGCTCACGGCGGTGATCGGTCCGTGCCGCGGGCTGGTCACGCGGTGCCAGACGACATACGACGCGACCAGCGCCAACCCGGCGACGACGACCGTGTAGATCGCGCACACCGATCGCGGCAGCTTGTCGCTCCGGAGCGCCACGACGGCGACGAGCACGATGGCGCCAACCATGAGCACGAGCATCGGCGACAGGTAGAGCCACGGCACCCGAGGCGTGTGGACGACCGACGCGACAGTCGGGGTCGACTTGGTCACGGATGGGATCGCCGGACCGCCGGCCGGATTCTGAGTGAGGAGCGCGAACATCAGCGACCCGCCTTCGGCTTCACCACGTCGGTCACGTCGACCGTCGGATCGTGATGTCCGATGTGCGCGATCAGCTCTTTCACCGACGGCTCGATGCGATCGAGCATGGGCTTGGGGTAGATGCCGAGGAACACGATCAGGATGCAGAGCGGCGCCATGACCAGCCCTTCACCGAGACGCAGGTCGCGCATCGTCGCGTTGTCGCCCTCGGCCTTGCCGTGGAAGACGCGCTGGTACGCCCAGAGCATGTAGAGCGCTGCGAGGATCACGCCGCTGGCGGCGACGACGCCCCACCAACGGGCTCCCTTGAAGGCGCCGAGCAGCGACAGGAACTCACCGACGAAACCGTTGAGGCCGGGCAGACCGATCGAACTCAGCATCACGAGGGTGAACACGCCGGCGAGGATCGGGGCCGACCGCTGCAGGCCGGACAACTCCGAGATCTGGCGGGTGTGGCGACGCTCGTAGATCATGCCGACGAGGAGGAACAGTGCGGGTGTGGTGATCCCGTGGTTGACCATCTGCACGACGCCACCCTCGATGCCCTGCGTCGTGAGCGAGAACGTGCCGAGCACGATGAAGCCGAGGTGCGCGACCGACGAGAACGCGACGACGCGCTTCAGGTCCTTCTGCATCGTGGCGCAGATCGCGCCGTAGATGATCCCGATCACGCCGAGGGTCAACAGCAGCGGGGCGAAGAAGTGCGACGCCTCGGGGAACAGGTACAACCCGAACCGGAGAAAGCCGTATGTGCCGAGCTTGAGCATCACGCCGGCGAGGATGACCGAGCCCGCGGTTGGCGCCTCGGTGTGCGCGTCGGGCAGCCAGGTGTGCAGCGGGAAGAGCGGGACCTTGACCGCGAAGGCGATCGCGAAGCAGGCGAACAGCCACCGCGCTGCGCCCTTCGAGATCGACTGGTCGGTGGCGATCTTGACCACGTCGAACGTCAGCGGGCCGCCCGCACGATGGTGCAGGTACGCGGTCACGACGATGCCGACGAGCATGAACGCCGAGCCGAACATCGTGAAGATGAAGAACTTCGTGGCCGCGTAGACGCGGTCGCCGTGGCCCCACAGACCGATGAGGAAGTACATCGGCACGAGCACGATCTCGAAGAACAGGAAGAACACCACAAGATCAAGGGCGACGAACACGCCCATCGCCCCGGCCATCAGCAGCAGCAGCCACATGAAGTACGGCTTCGCGTCGTCGGGCGGCGCCACCGCGACGATCACCAACGGGAACAGCACGCCGGTGAGCACGATCAGGAACAGCGAGATGCCGTCGACGCCGAGGTGGAAGGTGATGCCCAGCGCGGCGATCCACGTGGGATGCAGTTCGAACTGGAAGCCACCGTGGCCCGCGTGGAACGCGCTGAGCATGTACAGGCTCAGCGCGCCGCTCACTGCCGAGAACGTCAACGCGACCTGACGGATCGCCGCGTCGCGACCGCGTGGCAACAGCGCGACGACGATCGCTCCGACGAACGGGGCGAGGATCATCGCCGGAAGGGGGTTGAACGCGACCGACGCGTGCGCGGCCGACGCGGTCGTGGCGAGGACGGCGGTGCTCATCAGTAGTGCATCCTCGCGACGACGTAGATCAGGATGACGACCGTGCCGGCCGCGACGCCCACGGCGTAGTTGCCGACGCGTCCGGTCTGGAGGCGCCGCAGGCGAGATCCGCCGAACGCGACAACCGATGCGGTCCCGTTCACGGCGCCGTCGATGATCGTGCGGTCGAACCAGTCGATCGCGTCGAACAGCTTGCGTCCGGGGCCGCCCATGAAGGCGGTGTAGGCCCAGTCGATGTACCAACCCTTGGCGAACAGGTCGAGCTCGATGTCGTCGGGCGACAGCCGCCGCTGCACATAGACCAGGAACGCGATGCCGATCCCGGCGAGCGCGGAGACGACGGCGAGCCCGATCAGCACGCCCAGCGTCGAACCGCCCGGGAGCTCGTGATGGCCGGTGATCGGCTCGAGCCACTTCCCCAGGAACTCGCTCGACGCGGTAAACGGCGTGTTGAGCGCGCCACCGACGAGCGCGAGCCCAGCGAGCAGCACGAGCGGCAGCGTCATGGTCCATGGCGACTCACGGGGCGTGTGGTCAGGCGTGAGATGGCTGCCGTGCGCGTCGTGATCGTGGTCCGCGTCGACTGCGTCGACGCGCCACTTCTCGTCACCGAAGAACGTCATCACGACGAGGCGGGTCATGTAGAAGGCGGTGATCAGCGCGGTGATCAGCGCGAGCGCCCACATCACCTTGCCGCCGCCACCGAAAGCCCACGCGCCCGAGAGGATCTCGTCCTTCGACCAGAACCCCGAGAAGGGCGGCACGCCGGCGATCGCCAGCCAGCCGACGATGAACGTGCCCGCGGTGATCGGCATGAACTTGCGGAGATTGCCGAAGCGCCGCAGGTCCTGCTCGTGCTCCATGCCGAGGATGACCGAGCCGGAGCCGAGGAACATCAGCGCCTTGAAGAACGCGTGCGTGACCATGTGGAAGATCGCCGCGACGTAGTTGCCGGTGCCCACGGCCAGGAACAGGAAGCCCAACTGCGAGATGGTCGAGTAGGCCAGCACCTTCTTGATGTCGTTCTGGCCGATCGCGATCGTCGCCGCGATCAACGCGGTGATGACGCCGACCCAGGCGATGACGTCGTTCGCCCATGCGGCGTGGGCGAGGATCGGGTTGAGGCGCACCAACAGGTAGACGCCGGAGGTCACCATGGTCGCGGCGTGGATCAGCGCCGAGACCGGCGTCGGGCCGGCCATCGCATCAGGGAGCCACACGAACAACGGCAGCTGCGCCGACTTGCCGGTCGCCGCGACGAGGAACAGCAACGCGAGCACGATCGCCGTGTTGCCGACGATCTTGCCGCCGACCGCGGCCGGGATGATGTCGGCGTAGTTGATCGAGCCGACGGTGGTCCACACGAGGAACGTGGCGACCATGAAGCCCCAGTCACCGACCCGGTTGGTGATGAACGCCTTCTTGCCGGCCGACGCGTTCGCCGGGTCGTCGTGCCAGAACGAGATCAGGAAGTACGAGCAGGCACCCACGCCTTCCCATCCGAGGAACGTGAGCAGCAGGTTGTCGCCGAGCACGAGCATCAGCATCGAGAAGACGAACAGATTGAGGTAGAGGAAGAACTTCGAGAACTTCTCGTCGCCGGCCATGTACCCGACCGCATAGAGGTGGATCAGCGCGCCGACACCCGTGATGAACAGACACATCGTGATGCTCAGCGGGTCGGCGAGCAGGCCCATCGACACCTTGAAGTTGCCCGCGGGAATCCACGTGAACAGCGTCTGTGAGAGGTGCCGTTGCTCGCCCGACTTGCCGAGCAGCTCGACGAACACCGCCACCACCGCAGCGAACGAGCCACCGACCGCGAGAGTCGCCAGCCAGCCGGCACCGGGCTCGCCGATGCGGCGGCCACCGACCACGAGCGAGCAGAACCCGAGCACGGGCAGGGCCGGGATGAGCCAGAGAAGGTGGTTCATCGGCCCGTCATCCCTTCATCATCGAGATGTCGTCCGCGTTGGCGTCGGCAGCGCCACGCCGTCGCGAGATGGCCACGATGAGTCCCAGACCGACGACGACCTCGGTCGCCGCCACCACGAGAACGAAGAACACGACGACCTGCCCACCGGCATCGCCGAGGCTGCGGCCGAATGCCACGAACGTGAGGTTGACCGCGTTGAGCATCAGCTCGACGCACATGAACATCACCAGCGGATTGCGTCGGATGAGCAGGCCCGCCGCGCCGATCCCGAACATCAGCGCCGACAGCATCACATAGGCGTTCTGCGGAACCATCAGTGTTCCGCCGACTCTGCCGACTCGGACCCGGCCATTGCCTCGGCGGATCCTGCGCTTGTCTGGGACTCCTTCGCCGACTCTTCCGAGTCGGACCCACTGTCGGTTGATGACGGATCACTCTCGGCATCCGCCGGGTCGGACACGACCGGTGGGAACTCGTCGAGATCGATGAGCGCGCCCTTCGGTCGCCGCGACAGCACCACCGCGCCGATGACCGCGATCGTGAGCAGGATCGACGTGATCTCGAACGCGAAGACGTAGTTCGAGAACAGCACCTTGCCGAGCACGTTCACGTCGTGCTTCGGATCGAGCGCGCCGACCGCGCCGAGCGAATTGGTTTCGCCGGTGAGCGTTCCCTTGTTGGGCAGCGCGGCGAGCAGCACGAGCCCGGCGATGGTCGCGCCGGCGATGCCGCCCACGGCGAGCGTGACGGGTCGGCGTTCGACCGCGAACGACTTCACCGTGTCGACGCCGAGCAACATGATCACGAAGAGGAACAGCACGACGATCGCGCCGGCGTAGACGATCACCTGAATGGCGGCAAGGAAGTACGCCTCCTGCGCGACGAACAGCACCGCCACGCCGAACAGCGTGGCCACCAACGACAGCGCGTTGTGCACCGGATTGCGGAACGCGACGACACCGATCGCGCCGCACAAGCAGATCGACGCGGCGATCGCGAACGTGAACATCTGGACCGCGTTGACGGCGAGCATCAATGCCCCCCGCCGTGGTCGTGGTCGTCATGAGCGTGGGCGGCGGCCTCAGCCGCTGCCTGCTCGGCGATGGCCGCCTCGAGCGGTTGTCCGCCCTCAGGCTCGCGCACGCCGTATCCGAGTTCGCCCGACCAGCTCACCATCGATTCGAACGCCGCGGCGCCGTTGGGAGCAGTCGCCCGCATCCATCCCGATGTGAACTCGTCATCGCCGACGCGCCAGTCTTCCCATGGGAGCTGCTGCGGACGACCGTCGTCGCCGACCAGCAACTCGTCCTTGGTGTAGATCGCATCGGCGCGGTTCGTGAAGCTGAACTCGAACAACTTCGTCTCGGTGATCGCCTCGGTCGGACACGCCTCGACACACAGATCGCAGTGGATGCAACGGAGGTAGTTGATCTCGTAGACGAACCCGAACCGTTCACCGGGTGACGTGGGGTCGTCGGGATCGTTGTCCTGGCCGCGCACGTAGATGCACCGGGCGGGGCACACGCCGGCGCACAGTTCGCAGCCGATGCACTTCTCCATGCCGTCCTCGTAGCGATTGAGGACGTGACGACCGTGTGAGCGGGGCGTCTTGTCGCGCTTGAGGTCGGTCGACCCGCCGGCGCCACCTTGGTACTGCCGCGTGACGACACGACCGCTGTCGCCGCCGAAGATCGAGTCGGCGTACTTGCGGAGCGTGACGCGGAACCCGCCGAGATAGCCCATCAGGCGCGCACCTCCTCGATCTCGCGACGCGCGGCCGAGACCTTCATGGCTCGGGCGAGCATGGCAGCGGCGAGGACGAGGCCGACGAGGGTCACGCCACCGGTCAGCACCTTGTTCCAGTGCTGGTCATCGGCCACGTGGAACGAGACCAGCAGCAGGAACCAGCCGAGCGCGAGCGGGATCAGCAACTTCCAGCCGAGGTCCATGAGCTGGTCGTAGCGGAACCGCGGCAGCGTGCCGCGGAACCAGACGAACGTGAACAGGAACAGGAGCAACTTGGCGAAGAA
>JAYTFP010000252.1:0-2714 GCA_043734285.1 Acidimicrobiaceae bacterium | reverse complement strand
TACCGATGCGGCGGCGATCAATCGGTCGGGCCTCGTGACGGCGCCCTGAGGACTCGCGCGAGTCCTCAGCCGGCTGACGCTCGTCGGGCCCGTCCGATTCGGGCCTGGCGTCAGGCCGGGGCGAAAGCGAAGAGCGAGGCGGCGGCCGTCGCGCAGACTGCCGAGTGCGCCGCGATGTCGTGCTCGAGCTGGTCGACGATCGGCTGGACACTCGGGTCGAGCATCAGGCCCCGCGTCTGCGACCGGATCGCGTCCATCTTCTGGGCGAGGTGTTCGGCGTCACTCGGGTCGAGCGCCTCGATGTCGGCCCGCGCCTCGTCGTAGGAGTCGGACCAGTCGTCGAGCGCGCGGTTCAGCTCGCGTTGGAAGCGGCGACCGTCGATCCCACCCATGAGGTGCGCGTCGTTGAACTCACCGAGCTGGCCGACGTCGCGGTTCACGCGCTCTGCGGCCGCCGAGAACGCGGCGATGGCACGTTCTCGGTCGCGGTTCGATCGGGCAGCGCCGTCGCGGAACTTCTGCATGTCCTCGTCCGCGGCCGCCGCGTCGTCGGCACGAGCGAGGGGCGCGAGCACTTCGGTGCAGAGCGTGGCCGCGTACTCGTCGTTGCCGAGTGTGTCGGGCTGGACGAACCAGATGAGGCCGGCCATCGCCAGGGCGCCGACGACGACCACGGCAATCGCCAGAGCGACCCGGTTGGTGTGGCGAAGGCGATCCGTGATGGTGCTGGTCATCGTGCGTCCGGTGCCGCTACGTGCGGGTGAGCCGATCGAAGGCCTTGCGGCAATCGCTGTCGCGATCACCCAGGCTCGACCGGAGGTCGTCGACGACGTGCTGCGAGCCGCTGGTCAGCTTGACGCCCGTCAGTTGCTGGGCGACCTTCTGGATGTCGCGCTCGAAGCCGGTGGCGGCCGCTGGGTCGAGCGCGTCGATGTCGCTCGTCATGGCGTCGTAGTCGTCAGCCCACGCGTCTGCGTCGGCGGTGAAGTTCGAGCGGAAGACGGCTCCGTCGTTGCCGGTGATGACGTGGTCGTCGTTGAACGATGCGAGATCGTCGACCGCCGTGTCGAACCGTGAGGCGTAGGTGCGCAACGCGGTGATCGCCTTCTCGCGTGAGGCCGTCGTCGAGAGTTCCGCGCTGGTCAGGCTCTGCAGTGCGGGATCGGCGCTGATGCGATCGAGATCGTGATATGCCGTCTGCAGCGTGCCGTCGCAGAGTTCGCGCGCATAGTCACGCGTGGCGAGCTCGTCGGGGCGTTGGGCGATCACGTACACGATCACCAGTGCGATGAGCACGAGCACTCCACCGACGCCGATGAGGACCCATCGATCGCCTCGGCCGCCGGAGTCGCCGGTGGTACTGGGCTGCTCGTCTTCGGCCACGTCGTGCGACGCTACCGGACCGTCATGCGCTCTCACCGCTCCACCCGGGCGAAGACGGCCTTCAGATACGAACCGTGGACGAACGACACGGGGTGGTCGATCCCGTGCGTGGTGACGCTGAGGTCGTGCAGGCGCACTCCTTCGGCTTCGGCCGACCTCGTGACAGTGTCGACGAACGCGTCGGTCGTCACGCGAGCCGAGCACGACGCCTGGACGAGCGTGCCGCCGGACCGCACGAGCGCCAGGCCTGCCGCCGTCAGCCGTGCGTAGGCACGGGTCGCGCGAACGACGTCGTCGCGCTTGTGTGCGAACGACGGCGGGTCGATCACCACGATGTCGTACGCGTGGCCACGATCGGCGAGACGGTGCATCACTTCGAACGCGTCGCCCTTCGTCGTCGTGTGTCGGCACGCCGCGACGGATGCGTCACGCGCGTTGTGGGCCATGTTGCGGACTGCACCACCGAGCGCCTGCTCGCTCAGATCGACGCTGGTCACCTCGGTCGCTCCACCCGCGGCTGCGTGGACCGAGAACCCGCCCGTGCACGCGAAGACGTCGAGCACTTCCGCGCCGGTCGCGATCGAGCGCACCCGCGCCCGGTTCTCGCGCTGGTCGAGAAAGTGGCCGGTCTTCTGGCCCTGACGCACGTCGGCCTCGAACCTGAGGTGGTTCTCCGTGAACTCAACCACCGGGTCGTCGAGTTCACCGCGGATCACGTCGCCGTCCGCGAGATCGAACGTCGGCCCGGCCGCCACGCCGCGACTGAACCGCAACACCACGGTCGGCTCACCGAATGTGTCGTCGAGCGCAGCCAGCAGAGGGAGGAGATGTGCGAACCAGGCGACCGAGTAGATCTTCACCACGACGACCGATGCGTAGCGGTCGACGACCACGCCGCCGAGCCCGTCGTTCTCGCCGTGGACGAGGCGGTAGGCATCGGTCCCGTCGCCGTCGGCCAGCGATCGGCGACGCTCGAGTGCCTCGGCGAGGCGTCGTCCCCACCAGTCGTCGTCGATCGCGATCGGCTCGCCGCGGTGCAGGATGTTGACGCGGATGGGCGACGTCGGGTCGTAGAAGCCGATCGCCACGAAGCGTCGGCGGTCGTCGAAGATCACTGCGAGGTCGCCGGGCGCGCCCTCGTGGCTGATCGACGTGATCGACGAGTCGAACACCCAGGGGTGCCCGCCCCGCACCTGACGGAGCGCGTCGGGGGTCAAGCGGATCGCGAGACGGCGCTGCGCGGGGATCGGGAGCGAAGACGGGTCGAAGCGGGCGGTCACCGCTTCGGCACCGCGCCGAGCTGTCGCTCGACCTCGGCGAGTCGTCGCGGC
>JAYTFP010000251.1:0-7749 GCA_043734285.1 Acidimicrobiaceae bacterium | reverse complement strand
GTTGTGGGGATCCGCGGCGATTCGCAGTTCCTCGTCGTCGAGTTTTCACCTGCCGCTGACGCTCGTCGACCGTTGACGCTCCTGCTGGCGACCACCGCGATCGCCTCGGCCGCCGGGTTCGTGACCGGCACAGCGTTCGCGCCGCGCTATGCGGCCGTGTACGTCGTCTTCTACCTGATCCTCATCGCGCTGGGCCTGTCGCGGTTCGCTCCGGGCGCGGCGCGCATTGCGGTCGTGGCCGTGGTCGTTGCAGCGAACGTCGTGGGCCTGGCGACGGTCATGTTCGACACGCGGACGCAGACCGGCCAGGCCGCGCACTCGCTCGCGGCGGTGCCGGCCCGATCGGTCGTGGTGGTGTGCCCCGACCAACTCGGTCCTTCGTTGTCGCGGGCATTCGCCGGTCGCTTCGACATCAAAGTCTTCCCTCCGCACGACGATCCGAGATTCGTCGAATGGGTCGACTACGTCGATCGCGTGAAGGCCGCCGATCCGAAGGGGTTCGTCGACGGGGCGCTGCAACAGGCCGCCGGTCGCCCGGTCGCCGTCGTCAGCAGCGATGCGTACAAGAACTTCGGCGACAAGTGTCACGCGGTCGAGGCCGCGCTCGCCGCGGCGCGCGGCGGACCGCGTCTGCTGCTCGACACGAACGTCGACGTCTTCGAGCCGATGTGGGTGCACCTCTACGAGGCGCGCCACTGAGCGGGAGGCTACGCGGAGAGGTTGACCTCGGTGGTGGCTGAATGCTCGTCGGCTCCGCCGAAACAACGCTCTCCTGATGGAGCGTGCCGCCTATCGGCGCACGCTCAGACGCGAGTGTGGAGCGCGTCGATGTTGGCTCGCACGAGGTCGTGCCCGGCGAGATCGTCGACGAGAACGGGCAGCGCGAAACGCCAGTTGTCGTGCACGTCCGTCGTCCCCGGTCGGTTGACTCGATGCGGGCTCCCGCAGATGTCCTCGAGGGTTGCGAGGACCATGCCCGATCGCGACCCCGCGAGGCGCCGGTGCGCTTCGACGACGACCGCGTTGGGCTCGGCCCACTCGTCGCAGCGCGCGAAGCGGCGGATCCGCTCGGCGAGTAGCCACTCGGCCGGATCGCTCAACGCGCCGACGACGGTGGGCAGGTCGTGGGTGGTCAACATGCCCACCGACGATTCGGGCCACTCCTCGGGCTCGCGACCCTCGAACCAGGCGACCGCCAAGCCGGGAATACCCGCCTCGGCGAGGCGCGCTCTGACGCCGTCCTCGACCGTCCCGAGGTCTTCGCCGATGATGAACGTGTGGTGGCGGTTCACCTCGTCGACCACGATCGCGAGCTGCGTCTCGGCGTCGTAGTAGGCGTAGTGGCCGTCTTGTGGCGCGGCCCCGGCCGGCACCCACCACAAGCGGAAGAGCCCCATCACGTGATCGAGTCGCAACCCTGCGAACCGCTCGCTGTTGGCGGCCAACATCGCGCGCAGCGGGCGGTGTGCGGCCTCCGCGAGGCGATCGGGGGCGTAGGGAACGATCGCCCAGTCCTGGCCCTCCTGGTTGAACTCGTCGGGCGGCGCGCCGACGTGCCACCCGGTCGCCATCAGCGCCTGGTCGGCCCAGGCGTCGGCTCCGGCAGGATCGCATCCGACCGGCACGTCGCCGTTCAGATCGCACACCTCTGAGGCACGGCGCAGCTGGCGGTCGGCGTGCCACTGCAGCCAGGCCCAGAGACGCAGCTCGACGTCGTCCGGTTCGACGTGGTCGTCGGGCCAGCCCGGCCAGCCCACGCCGTATCGCTCGGTCAGCACGCAGAAGCGGGCATGGGCCGCGAGATCGGGTCCGCCCGCCTCGATGAATCGATCGAGATCCTCATCGTGACCACGGTGGACCTCGTCGTCGAAGATGCGACGGAACGCGTCGCGCTTGTAGCCCCACGCGGCGCTGCGGTCGATCAGCGGATGGTCGTTGAGTCGGTGGGCGGCCGACTCGAGGTCAGAGACGTCGACCGAGTCATGCCGCTCGATCCGGGAGATGTCGAGGTGGATCGGGTCGAGCCAGCGTCGCGACGAGCCGAAATAAGGACTGTTCTGGCGGGGGAGTATCGGCAGCTGGTCGCCGAGCGGGCTGACGGCGATGACGTCACCGCCGACGTCGCGCAGCCACGCACCCAGCCGAGCCAGGTCGCCGAAGTCGCCGATCCCCCAACTCGTTGACGACCGCGTCGTGGCGAGTTGGCATGTGACGCCCCACCGGCGCCCCTCACCCCACGTCGGTGTCATGTGGCCATTGTCTCGGATCCGCGAAGGTTCCGTGCGTACGGGCCGGGGCTCGGCTGATGGGCCCTGCCGCCTTTCGGCACAGGACCTAGAGTACGCGCCGGTGAGCACGATCTTTCTCGAGCGTCGACTTCGCGCCGTCAATCGGCGTCTCGCTCAGGTGCGCGCCGATCTGAGCGTCGCCGAAGAACAATTGCTGCACTTCACCGACGAGTCCGACGATGCCCGACTGCGCTCGCTCGTGTCCGAGACGCCCCTCGCCGGCGTCGAGCACCGTGAGGCGGATCGCCATTCGGCGGCGATGGCGCGTCACCGCGGCGAGCTGGTCGAGCTGGTCTCGCGCCTCGAGGCCGAGCAGGACATGCTGCTCGACAAGATGACGGCTCGTCGCCGGCCCTCGACGCTGTGAGCGCCCGCGTCGTCATCGCCGAGGACGAGGCCATCATCCGCATGGACCTGCGCGAGATCCTCGAGGAAGAGGAGTACGAGGTCGTCGGCGAATGCGGGCGCGGCGACGAGGCCGTCGTGATGGTGCGCGACCTGCGGCCTGATGTCGCCGTCTTCGATGTGAAGATGCCCGGCCTCGACGGCATCGCCGCGGCTCGCGAGCTGGTCGACGACCGTGTCTGCCCCGTGGTGCTGCTGACCGCGTTCAGCCAGCGTGAGCTCATCGAGGAGGCCCGCGACGCCGGGGTCATGGCGTATCTCGTCAAACCGTTCCAACGCGAAGACCTGGTGCCGGCCATCGAATTGGCGCGGGGCCGGTTCGCCGAGTTGAAGGCCCTCGTCGACCAGACCGAGACGCTCGAGGAGCAGCTCGCGGTGCGCCGTCTTGTCGATCGGGCGCGGAGCCGGCTCATCGACGAGCACTCGATGTCCGAGTCAGCCGCGTTCGAATTCCTCCAGCGAACGGCGATGAACACCCGCGTGAGCCTGCGGTCGGTCGCCGAGTCGGTCATCGCCGGCGACCTGACGCCCTAACCCATCACGGCGAATAGGGTTGGGCCCAGATGCCCACCCTGATGCTCATCGACGGCAATTCGCTCACCTATCGGGCGTTCTTCGCGCTTCCCACCGACATGGCCACGGCTTCCGGTCAGGTGACCAACGCGGCGTTCGGCTTCACGTCGATGCTGCTCAATCTCGTACGAGATCACCAGCCGGATCTCCTCGGCGTGATGTTCGACCGGCCCGAGCCGACGTTTCGCCACGAGATGGTCGCGACCTACAAGGCGAACCGAGAGTCGGCGCCCGACATTCTCCGCCAGCAGATGGGCCTCGTCCGTCAGCTCGTCGAGACACTGGGCCTGCCGATCGTCGAGAAGGTCGGGTTCGAGGCCGACGACGTGATCGCCACGCTCGCGACGCAAGCCGAGGCCGCGGGGCTCGACGTGATCATCGTGACGGGCGACCGAGACAGCTACCAACTGGTGCACGACCCGCACGTCAAGGTCCTCTACAACCGTCGCGGCGTGAGCGACTACGCGTTCTACGACGAGGCGGGCATCGCCGAGCGCACGGGCGTGCGACCCGACCAGTACGTCTCCTACGCGGCGCTGCGCGGCGATCCGTCCGACAACCTGCCGGGCGTCCCCGGCGTCGGCGAGAAGACCGCCGCGAAGCTGATCACCACCTACGGCGACCTCGACGGGATCTTCGCCCACCTCGACGACCAGACGCCGAAGCTGCGAGAGAACCTGAGCGAGAACGAGGCCCAGGCGCGCTCCAACATCGAGATGATGCGTCTCGTGAGAGACGTCGAACTCGACATCGCGCCGGCCGATCTGGTGCAGGCGCCGTTCGAGGTCGACGAGGTGATCGACCTGTTCAAATTCCTCGAGTTCACGTCGCTCATCTCGCGCCTGGGCGACGCGTTCGGTGAGCGCGGCAAGTCCGGGGTCGACGAGTCGGCTCCGGTGATCGAGGCCGAGATCACCGAACTCGACGCGACCGGCGCGCGTGCGACGCTCGCCGAGCTCACCGCACGGGGGGAACCCGTCGCGGTTGCCGCATCGTGGGACGGCGTGCCGGGCCGTTCACCGCTGATCGGTCTCGCGTTGGTGGTCGATGCTGCCGCCGCCGAAGTGGCGTGGTTGCCGCGGACGTCGCTCGATGCGATCCGCGACGACTTCCGCTCGTTCCTCGTCGATGGTCCGGCGTGGCTCGCCCACGATGCGAAGCCGCTCGTTCGGTCGCTGCTGACGGTGGAGTTGCCGGCCCCGGCCCTGTCGCTCGACACCAAGCTCGCGGCCTACCTCCTTGATCCGGCCGACACCCGTTACGACCTCAACGCGCTCGTCGGTCGTTACTGCGGTGCCGAGATGGCGACCGGTGACTCGGCCGCCGGCGAGGGGCAGCTCGACTTCGCCGGCACCGCAGAGGCGCCATCGGTGCAGCCGTGCCGCGATGCGCTCGCCGTGGCCACGTTGGCGGGACCCGTCGTCGAGGCGCTCGACGCACAGGGCCTGATGGCGCTCAATGCCGAGATCGAGGTGCCGCTGATCCTGGTGCTCGCCCACATGGAACATCTCGGTGTCGGCGTCGACGTCGATGTGTTGCGCGCGATCCACGAGCGGCTGACGTCGGAGGCCGACCGACTGCGCGCCGAGATCGTCGCGGTCGCGGGCGAGGAGTTCAATGTGAACTCGCCGCCGCAACTGCGCACGATCCTCTACGACAAGCTCGGCCTCGCGCCGCAGAAGAAGACGAAAACCGGTTTCTCGACCGATGCCGCGACGCTCGAGAAGCTCGTCGGACAGCACCCGATCATCGAGCTGCTCCTCGGGTATCGCGAGATCGACAAGCTGCGCGGCACCTACGGCGAGGGCCTACTCGCGGAGGTCGCCGCCGACGGCCGCATCCACGCGACGTTCAACCAGACGGTCGCGCGCACCGGCCGGCTCAGCTCCGACGCACCGAACCTGCACAACATCCCGGTGCGCTCCGAGGAGGGCCGTCGATTCCGCAGCGCGTTCGTGCCGGCGCCCGGCTTCGAGTTCCTGGTCGCCGACTACAACCAGATCGAGCTGCGGTGCATCGCCCATCTCGCCGAGGATCCGGGGCTGATCGAGGCCTTCACCTCGGGCGCCGACATCCACAGTGAGACGGCGTCGCGCATCTTCGGAGTCGAGGCAGATGAGGTGACCGCGGCGCAGCGCTCGAAATCGAAGATGGTCAGTTACGGCCTTGCCTATGGGATGGAGGCGTACGGCCTCGGTCAGCGGCTGAATATCCCGACCGGTGAGGCGCAGCAGATCCTCGATGCGTACTTCGTCGCGTTCCCCGCGGTGAAGGCGTACATGGAGTCGACTGTCGCCGAGGCGCGTGAGCGCGGCTACACCGAGACGTTGTTCGGGCGTCGTCGCCGGATCCCCGAACTCAGCTCCGGCGTGCGCAGCGTGCGGATGGCGGGGGAGCGCCAGGCCATGAACGCCGGCATCCAGGGTCTGGCCGCCGACATCTTCAAGGTTGCGCTCGTGCGGCTCGACGCTGCGCTGCGCGACGGCGGCTACGAGAGTCGCCTCGTGCTCCAGGTCCACGACGAGGTGATCTGCGAGGTCACGCCCGACGAGCACGACGCGGTCACCAAGATCGTGCTCGACGTGATGCGTCACGCGTTCGAGATGAACGTCCCACTCGAGGTGAACCTGGCCTTCGGCTCGACCTGGGCCGCCGCCAAGAGTTGAGGCGATGGTGGGAGCGCTCGCCGCGTGCGGCTGGCCGGTCCGGCAGGTGGCGTGATCCGCATGGACGACCAATTGTGTAGATCTGACGCGAATGGCGCCGCCGATTTACACAATTCGGGAGAACGCGCGGCGCGCGTGGTGAGGTCGTGACGGAGGTGACGGGCGAATCGGGGCGGCACTGGTTCGAGGACATGGCCGACCACATGGGCGCCGCGTACCTGCGCTACTCGTTCACCAAGGGCACCGAGCAGGAGGTCGACTTCCTCGTCGGCGCGCTCGGTCTCGTGCCGGGCATGCGCGTGCTCGACGTGGGATGCGGCCCCGGTCGTCACTGCCACGCGCTCGCAGCGCGGGGAATCGAAGCGGTGGGCGTCGACATCTCTGAGCGCTTCATCGAACTCGCCACAGCGGACACACCCGCGGGGTCGAGCGCCCGATTCGTGCGCGGCGACGCGCGCGCGCTCGACCAGCTCGACCTGGGCGGCCCCTTCGACGCCGCGATCTCGCTGTGCCAGGGAGCGTTCGGCATCGCAGGGCCCGGGCCGTTCGACCACGACCCGCAGAATCTCGCGGGTGATCTCGCGGTCCTGAGGGGCACCGCCGGCCATCTCCTGCCGGGCGGGCGCCTCGCAGTGAGTGCCTTCAGCGCCTACTTCCAAGTGCGTTGGCTCGAGTCGACCGATGCCTTCGACGCCGCAACCGGCGTGAACCACGAGCGCACCGAGATCCGCGATCCCGCAGGCATCGCCGTCGAGACCGATCTGTGGACCACGTGCACCACGCCGCGAGAGCTGCGCATGCTCGCCGAGGCCGCCGGTCTGAGCGTCGAGACCATCTGGTCGGTCGCTCCCGGCGACTACGCGGCCCGCGAACCCGATCTCGAGCACCAGGAGTTCTTGCTCCTGGCAACCACCGCCCCGTAGCCTTGCCCCGCCGTGCCATCGGTGCGCGCCCGAACCTGGGCACGCGCGGTGTGCGGCATCCCATCCCTCTACTCCCATAGGCCTACCAACGTGTCCGATCAGACCATCGACGAAGCTCCACCCGAAATCGCTGACGAAACCGACGTCGCCACCCCTGTCGAAGAGGTGATCGAGTTCCGTCAGATCACCGACAACGACGTGAGCGACGACGAACTCGATGCGCTCTACGCATCGTCGATGGTGGGGATCGAGGACGGCCAGCTCGTCACCGGCATCGTCGTCAAGATCGACATGGACGAGGTCCTGCTCGACATCGGTTACAAGTCCGAAGGTGTGATCCCCAGCCGTGAGTTGTCGATCCGCAACGACGTCGACCCGAACGGCATCGTGTCGCTCGGCGACGAGATCGAAGCGCTCGTTCTCACCAAGGAAGACAAAGAGGGTCGTCTCGTCCTCTCCAAGAAGCGCGCACAGTACGAGCGTGCCTGGGGTCAGATCGAGAAGATCAAGGAATCCGAGGGTGTCGTCTCCGGCCTGGTCATCGAGGTCGTCAAGGGCGGCCTCATCATCGACATCGGGCTGCGCGGCTTCCTGCCGGCGTCGCTCGTCGAACTGCGTCGCGTGCGCGATCTGCAGCCGTATGTGGGCAAGACCCTCGAGGCGAAGATCATCGAGCTCGACAAGAACCGCAACAACGTCGTGCTCAGCCGTCGTGCGTGGCTCGAAGAGACGCAGAAGGAACAGCGCGAAGACTTCCTCGTCAACCTCAAGCCGGGCGAGCGTCGCCGCGGCGTGGTGTCGTCGGTCGTCAACTTCGGTGCGTTCGTCGACCTCGGCGGTATGGACGGCCTCGTTCACGTGTCCGAGCTGTCGTGGAAGCACGTCGACCATCCC
>JAYTFP010000250.1:0-4688 GCA_043734285.1 Acidimicrobiaceae bacterium | reverse complement strand
AAGGCCGAGATCTGCGGACTCGAGCCGACCGACACACCGAACGGCGACTACGCGGTGCAACTCGTGCGTCGCGGTCACGTCGTTCTGGCCCCCGACCTTCGCTGCTTCGGCGAGCGCATCGACTGGAATCCACCCGATCACTACGCCTGCGACACCAACCTGGTCCACGCCCTCATGGCCGGTGAGGTCCCGCTCGCCGCCAACCTGTGGGATCTGGCGCGTTGCCTCGACGTGCTCGCGGGGCACCCGCTGGTCGACGCGTCGCGAGTCGGTGTCGTCGGCTTCTCGTACGGCGCGACGTGCGCGCTCTTCCTCGCCGCGCTCGACTCGCGGGTGCGCGTCGCGGTGGTCAGTGGCTACTTCTCGTCGGTTGCCGAGTCACACAAGATGCCGTGGAACATGTGCGGCTCACAGGTGTTGCCGGCGATGCTCGGGCGCCTCGAACACGTCGATCTGGGTTCACTCGTCGCGCCACGTCCGCTGCTCGTCGAGTCGGGCACCGACGATCTGCTGTTCCCTGTGCAGACGGCTCGCGACTCGGTCGCCGAACTGCGACGGGTCTACGAGCACCTCGCCGCTCCCGATGCACTGGAGCACCACGTCGGCGAGGGCGGCCATCAGTGGTACGGACTCGGCGCGTTCGACTTCCTCGACCGCTGGCTCTGAGATCGTTCAGACCTCGGACCAGATCTCGATCTCGATGACGTGGACGATGTTGGCACGAGCCGACGAACGTCCGATGTGCAACTCGTAGCGGCCGGGGTCGATCACCCATCCGGGCGTCGGCGGCAGTCCGGTCGGCGGTCGTGATGCCGTCATCCACGTGTCGATCGCCGGATCGGCGAGGGCATCGGGGTCGCCCGGGTCCCAGTACGCGAACGACCGGTCGTCGAGATCGAGCGTCACGGTCGCGGTCTCGCCAGGATCGAGCCAGATCTTGGCGAACGCCTTCAGCTCCTTGAACGGCCGCATCAGCCGAGGAGCGATCGGCGCGACGTAGCACTGCACGACCTCGCAGCCGCGGCGATCGCCGATGTTGGTGACCGGCGCCTCGACGGTGAGGCCCGATCCCGGCACGAACGTGCGCGACGAAAGTGCCGGCTCGCCGATCTCGAACTGGGTGTACGAGCCGCCGGATCCGAATGGAAACATGGTGTTGATGCTGCGGGTGTCATACCAGCGGTAGCCCATCAGGAGACCTTCGCCATAGACCGTCTCGCCGTTCTCGGCCGGGAAGTTGCCGTACGACGGATTGTGCTCGAGCAACACCGGAAAGGTCATCGGCAGTCGACCCGCCGGTTCCGCGTCGCCGACCAGCACGTCGACGACCGCGTCGCCCATCTCCTGCCCGCCGAACCATCCGAACACGACCGCACGCGCCCGATCGGTCCACGGCATGGCCACCGGTGCTCCCGCGTTGACGACCACCACGGCATCGGGGTGCACCTCGAGCACCCGTTCGATCAGCTCGTCCTGACCGCCCGGCAGATTCATCGTCTCGCGGTCGTGGCCCTCGGCCTCCCACTCCTTGTTCGTGCCCACGACGACCACGACGGCGTCGGCGCGCGCTGCGGCTGCGACCGCCCGTTCGATGAGGTCGGTCGGTGGCGCTGGGCGGGCACCGACCTTGACGCCCGAGAGCATGCGCCCGCTCACGTTCGCGAACTCGACGACCAACTCGACCTTGCGCCCCGCCTCGAACTCGACGGTGACGATCGGCTCGTCGCTCCCCTGGCCCAGAAACGTCGGCCCCGGCGGCACCTCGCGCGAGAGACCATCGAGCACCACGTCGCCGTCGAGCAACAGCCGGGCTCGTCCCGCGTGTGACAACGAGACCTGCCATGCGCCGCTGACCGACGGGGTGAACGTGCCCAGTGCACGGATCGAGAAGGTCGCGCCGAGTGCGGGCGACGGCGGACCGAAGAACCACAGCTCGGTGTCGTCACGGTGCTTGCGTTCGATGACCTCGCCCGCGAGATCGGGCCCGTCGATCAGCTCGAGCTCCCAGCCCGGCTCGCCCGCCCGAGTGACGAGGCCCTCGGCGATGGCCGGCAGGTGTCGGGTCGTGTCGACACCGCGCTCGTGGAGGATCTCGACACGATCCCCGAACCGCTCGGTGAATGCGTCGAGCACCGACGTCGCCCGATGCGCCGAGAGCTGCGCCGAGCCGCCGCCCATGATCGCGGTGTCGGCCGCGTTCGGACCGATCACCGCGAGCGTGCGGAGACCGCCGACGTCGAGCGGCAGCACACCGTCGTTGACGAGCAGCACGGTGGCCGCCGTCGCTGCCTCGCGGGCCAGCGCGCGGTGCTCGGGTCGTTCGATCGAGCCGGGCACCTGACCGGGCGGATCGTCGAGCGCGCCGACGCGATCAAGCACGGTCAACAGACGTGTCACCGTCGCGTCGACCAGCGACTCGTCGACCTCGCCGCGTTCGACCTCGGCTTGCAGGAACGATCCGTACCAGCGATCGGGGCCAGGCATCGCCAGATCCATTCCGGCGCTCGCCGCGGACGCCGTGTCGCCGAACGCGTACCAGTCGGAGATGACGAATCCGTCGAATCCCCACTCGTCACGGAGCACCGACTTCAGGAGCCACTCGTTGTCGGCGCCCCACGATCCGTTGAGCCGGTTGTAACCGGTCATCACGCCGAGCGCGCCGCCGTCGCGAACCGCCATCTCGAACGGCACGAGATAGAGCTCGCGGAGTGTGCGCTCGTCGATCACCGAGTCCGCGGTCATCCGCTCGGTCTCCGACTCGTTGCCCGCGAAGTGCTTGACCGTCGTCGCGACGCCTTGCGACTGCGCGCCGCGGATGAACGCGGCGGCGACCACGCCGGTGAGGAGCGGATCCTCGGAGTAGCCCTCGAAGTTGCGCCCCCAGAGCGGCGAACGGTGCAGGTTCACAGTGGGCGCCAACAGCACGCGACACGCCTTGGTGCGCGCCTCGTCGCCGAGCAGCGCCCCGACGCGACCGACGAGTTCTGGGTCCCAGGTCGCGCCGAGCGCTGATCCGCACGGCACGCAGACGGCCTTGGGTGATTCGCCCTCGCCGCCGACGAACTCGGGCAGCGACGGACCGCGCGCGCCGTTCGGTCCGTCGGTGACGAACACCGAGGGAATGCCGAGGCGTTCGACCGCGGCCGTCGACCAGAGGTCGGCTCCCGCCGTCAGGCTCGCCTTCTCGGCGAGGGTCATCTCGGCCACGAGCTTGCTGATGTCGCGCGTCACCCCCGAAAGCTACGCGATCCCGATGAGTACACTCCGGGGCGATTCGAGGGGTCGGGGGACACGGTGAAGGTCACGATCATCGGTGGGGGCAGCTACCAGTGGGGGCCGACCCTGCTGACCGACCTGCTGCTCACCGAGTCGTTCGCCGACGGCGGACATCTGGTGCTCGAAGACATCGACGCCGCGCCCCTGGCGGTGATCGAGCGGTTCGCCCACAAGATGATCGAACACCTCGGCGTGAACGTGACCGTGTCGGCCACGACCGACCAACGCGCAGCGGTCGACGGATCCGACTTCGTCGTCGTGACGATCTCGACCGGCGGATTCGAATCGATGGCGGTCGACCTCGACGTGCCCGAACGACATGGCATCGCGCAGACGGTGGGCGACTCAGTGGGGCCCGGCGGTATCAATCGCGCGCTGCGCAACATCCCCGTGCTCGTCGGCATCGCCCACGACATGGAAGAGCTCTGTCCCGATGCGTGGATGCTCAACATCACCAATCCGATGACCACGCTGACGCGGTCGGTCTGCCGCGAGACGTCCATCAGGGCGGTCGGGCTGTGTCACGAGGTCGGCAACTTCGAGCTCGACCTGGCGATCGCCATGCGGATCCCCCACACCGACATCCAGCCGACGGTGAGCGGAGTGAACCATTTTCCGGTGATCACGGCGATGGACATCGGCGGCCGTGACGGATTCGAGGTCGTGCGCGAACAGGTCGAATCGCTTGGTGGCCTCGAGGCGCTTGCACCGCGCGCCGATCGCGATGAGCCCGAGCCCATGTCACTGCTCGACTGGGGTCTCCGCAACTACCTGAAGCTGTCGCTGTTCGACCGCTGGGGCGTGCTGCCGGCGGCGGGCGACCGGCACCTGGCCGAGTTCCTCCCGTCGATCCTCACCGAGCAGTCGAACTGGGGCGCGTCGTGGGGCGTGAAGATGACGCCGATCGCGGATCGCGAAGGCGATCAGGCCGACTTCGTCCGCTCCGTCGAGGAGCAACTGTCGGGTGATCGGGATCTCCAGGCGTGGTCGTCGGGCGAGATGATGGCGCTCGTCATCGACTCGCTGACCACGGGAACCCACCGCGAATTGCCGCTCAACATCCCCAACGCGGGTCAGTGTCCCGACCTACCGGCCGACGCCGTGGTCGAGGCGATGTGCGTCGTCGATGCCGACGGCATCCGCGGTCGCGATCAGGCGCGGGTGCCGGCTGCGGTGGCCGAGATCCTCCGTCGTCACGTCGCGACCCAGGAGCTGACCGTCGAAGCCGCCATCTCGGGCGACCGCGCGCTGGTCCACCAGGCCATCGAGCTCGATCCGCTCGCCGGCCGAGGCGACCTGCGCGACACCGAGGCGATGGCCGACGAGCTCCTGGCCGGCGCCGCGAAGTGGCTCCCCCAGTTCGCCTGAATCTGCTCATGAGGGCGGCGGCGCGCTAGCTTCGCTCACCGTGG
>JAYTFP010000249.1:0-15189 GCA_043734285.1 Acidimicrobiaceae bacterium | reverse complement strand
ACCCGCCGCCACTCGTCGAAGGCGTCGGCCGGGCCCCGCCAACCACCGACCAGCTCGTCGTGACAGCCCCAGCGTCGGGCGAGCGCCATCACGATGTCGAAATCGGTGCGGGCCTCACCCGGTGGCTCGACCGCGGCTCGAACCCGTGACACCCGCCGTTCGCTGTTGGTGAAGGTGCCGTCCTTCTCGCCCCAGATCGCCGCGGGCAGCACGACGTCGGCCAGCGCGACCGTCGGTGTCTCGAATCCATCCTGCACGACGAGCAGATCGAGACCGCGCAGCCCGATTTCGAGGATCTCGCGGTGCGGATACGACACGACGGGATTGGTGGCGATGATCCAGAGACCCTTGATCCGGCCTGACACCACCGCGTTGACGATGTCGGGATAGGCGCGGCCCCGCGCCGCCGGAAGGCGCGACTCGTCGACGCCGAGCAACGACGACAGCTCCGCGCGGGCAGCCGCGTCGTCGTACCCGCGGTAGCCGGGCATCGACGCGGTGAACCCCGCCTCGCGGGTGCCCATGGCGTTGCACTGACCGGTGATCGAGAACGGTGACGCGCCCGGGCGACCGACGTTTCCCGTCAACAGCGCCAACGTGTTGAGCAGCGTCACCGTCTCGGTGCCCTGGACCGAATGGTTGACCCCCATGGTCCAGGCGAGCACGCATCGCTCGGCCCGGCCGATGGTGCGGGCGAGCGCCACGAGCGCCTCGGGCGCGACGTCGGACTCCTCCGCCGCGCGCTCGACCGTCCATGTCGACAGGTGTGCGACGAGTTGATCGAGGCCGTCGACGTGCTCGCGCGCTGCGTCGAGGTCGACGAGCTGCTCGTCGATGAGCACCCGGAGGATCCCGTTCAGCAGCGCCACGTCGCCGCGGGGACGGACCGGGATGTGCACGTCGGCCAACATCGCCGACTTGGTCACCCGCGGGTCGACGACGACCAGCGTCTGTGACGCCGCACGCGACAGCACCCGCGGTGCGAGGAGCGGATGGTTGTCGGCGATGTTCGCGCCCCAGAGCACGACGACGTCGGCGAGATCGAAGTCTTCGTAGCACCCCGGTGGGCCGTCGGCGCCGAACGACATCTTGTAGCCGGCGACCGCGCTCGCCATGCAGAGCGTGGTGTTGCCGTCGAAGTGCCGCACGCCCATGCCGAGTCGCACGAGCTTGCCGAGCGCGTAGAACTCCTCGGTGACGAGCTGTCCGGTCGACAGCACAGCGACCGACTCGGGGCCGTGCCGCTCGACGATGTCGCGGAATCCGTCGGCGACGCGACCGAGCGCGACATCCCAACTCGCCTCGCGCCCGTCGACGCGCGGTGCGAGCAACCGGCCGGGCGCGGCGATCGTCTGGTGTTCCGACAGACCCTTCGGGCAGAGCCGCCCGCAGTTGACGGGATGGTCGGGATCTCCCATCACCGCGACCGCTGCGCCATCGCGGACGCCCACCAGCATCCCGCAGCCGACCGAGCAGTAGCCGCACGTCGTGCGCACCCAGTGATCGGCGGCGCGGCTCGCACTGACAGGTCCCCGGCCCTCGCGGCTCTGGTCGTCGACGTAGGTGTAGCGGTCGCCGAGATGGTCGACACCGAGGAAACGTTCGACCGCGTCGCGCAGGCGCGTCATCGGTGACTCCCCGCCGCCCCGCGCCAGAACGCGCCGGGAATGTTGAGCGGCACGACGCTCACGAAGAACAGCCATCGCCCGACGAGCTCCGCGACCACACTCAGCGCGAATGGGACGGCGAGCGGCGCACCGAACGAGGCGATCGCGCCGGCGACGAGCAGCACGCGGAACATCGTCCACGGCCGGAACCACCGCAGTTCGAGCAGCAGTGCGCCGCGTGCGGGACGAGTATCGAGGCGCACGAGTCGAATCCAGTTCGCGACCAGCGACGCCAACGCGACGACGAGTCCCGCGATCGCGAGGTGCCGGTGCCCGGTCAGCCACGGCCCAGTCGCGAGTGCTGTGGCGCCGAAACGGACGATCGTCAACGGCGAGTTCCAGGCGGGGCGCCCCGGCACGATGTAGAGACGTCCCGATGCGAAGAGACCCGCAGCGCCGGCGATCGTCGCCACGACCCTCAGGCCCGGCACCGCGACGGCCGCCGCGGCGAGCACCGCGTAGAGCGACAGCAGCAGAACCTCGCGCGACAACCACGAGCGGCGCAGATTGCGCAGCGCCTTGTAGGCCATCGCCGGCCGACCGAGATGGAAGATCGCGCCGACGAGGGACGAGCCGGCGAGCGCGGCGGCGAGCACGCGATGTTGGAGCGGACCGGCGGTCGCACTCACGCCGACGGCGATCTGGCTGACGATCGTCAACCAGACCAGCGGCCAGTGCGGGTGTTCGGGACGGACGTTCCAGTCACTGACCGCGTAGGCGTCCGCCGGCATGTCGTCGGGAAGTTCAATGCGCGTCGTCGAGAGCGTCAGACCGACGTCGGGAAGTTGCGGCGCGTTGCCCGCCGATGGATCGGCGCGCCACTCGGCCACGTTCACCTTCTCGATGGTGATCGCCTCGGTCGGGCACGCCGACACGCACGCCGGTTCGAGGCCGGCGCCCAGTCGCGGTTGACACAGGTCGCACTTGGTGACGATGCGACGATCCGGCTGGAACGCAGGCACCGAGTACGGGCAGTTCCAGGTGCAGTACTGGCAGCCGATGCACTCGTCCGCATGATGGGCCACGATGCCGTTCGACAGCTTCTCGTAAGCGTTCGTGGGGCAACCCTCGAGGCATGCCGGCTCGAGGCAGTGGTTGCACGACATCGAGAGGTGGAAGCGGCGCGTATCCGGGTGGACCCCGCCCTCGATCTCGCCGACGCGCCGCCAGACCGTGTCGGCCGGCAGTCCGTTCTGCTCGGCGCAGGCGACCTCGCACGAATGGCACCCGATGCACGCCGCCATCGAGAACCCGAACCGGAATTGCTCGCCGGCATCGAGTGCGAGCATGTCGGGACGGTGACCGTCGCCCTTCGGCTTGCGCGTCGGCATACCGATCGCGACCGGGACGACGACGGGCACTTCGACTGCGGTCATGTCGAGAGCCGCAGCTCGACCGTGCCCGAGACCACCCTCACGTCGTGGACGGCCACGGCGACATCCGGATCATCGAGGCACGAGCCCGTCCGTAGATCGAACCGCTGCTTGTAGAGGGGTGACGCCACCGTCGGTGTGCCGTCGACATCGCCGATCAGTCCCCGGCTGAGCACGCTCGCGCCGGAGAAGGGGTCGATGTTGTCGACCGCGTGGAGCGTTCCGTCGGCGAGCCGGAAGACGGCCACGGCCCGACCGTCGATCAGTGCCGCGACGCCCCGATCGGGGGTGAGCGATCCGAGTGCGCAGACGGGCTCGTAGGTGTCGAGGCTCTCGTCGAGGACCGTCATGACGTGGCTCCTGCCGGTTGGCGCTGGCCCCGGAGGGTCACGCGGGTGATCGTGGGATCGATCTCGTCGCTGTTCACGAACGATGTGAATCGGGCGAGCCGTTCGGGGCTCGCGAGGGTCTCGGTCCACTCGCAGCGGTAGCCGTCCACGTGGCGGGCCATGTCGGTCTCGAGCTCGGACGCGATCCCCAGTTCGTCGTCGACCACGACCCGCCTCACGTAGTCGATGCCGCCCGGCAGCTTTCGCTGCCACGTCGCGGTGCGCTCGAGCCGATCGGCGGTGCGGACGTACCACATGAGGTAGCGGTCGATGCAGGCCACCAGCGTCTCGGTGTCGAGATCCTCGGCCAACAACTCGGCGTGGGCGGGACGCATGCCACCGTTGCCGCCGACGTACAGGTTCCAGCCGCGCTCGGTCGCAATCACGCCGACGTCCTTGCCCTGCGCCTCGGCGCATTCGCGGGCGCATCCCGAGACCGCGAACTTGATCTTGTGCGGGGCGCGCAGTCCTCGGTACCGCAGTTCGAGGTCGATGGCGAGTTGCACCGAATCCTGCACGCCGTAGCGACACCAGGTGCTGCCGACGCACGACTTCACCGTCCGCACCGCCTTGCCGTAGGCGTGGCCCGACTCGAACCCTGCGGCGATCAACTGCGCCCAGATGGCCGGCAGATCGTCGACGCGTGCGCCGAGCAGGTCGACCCGCTGGCCACCGGTGATCTTGCAGTAGAGGTCGAAGTCCTCGGCGGTGCGGCCCAACGCGATCAACTGCGCGGGTGTGATCTCGCCGCCGGGGACACGCGGGATGACCGAGTAGCTGCCGTCCTTCTGGATGTTCGCGAGGAAATGGTCGTTCGAGTCCTGGAGCGCCGCCCACTCGCCGTCGAGGATGTAGCTCGGCTCCAGCGAGGCGAAGATCGACGCCGCGGTCGGGCGGCAGATCTCACAACCGCGGCCGGTACCGAAGCGGCTGATCAACTCCGCGAACGTGCGGACACCCGCCACCCGGGCGGCCTCGAACAACTCGGGACGGGTCATCGCGAAGTGCGCGCACAACCGCTTGGTGCGTCCGCGGCCGAGACTGACCAGCTCGCCATCGAGGAGCTCGTTGAGGAGGGGGACGCACGAACCGCAACCGGTCCCGGCTTTCGTGCACGACTTGATGCCCGCGACATCCTCGAATCCCTCGTGGACTGCGGCGCGCACCGCCCCGGCCGACACGTTGTGGCACGAGCAGATGCCCGAAGCGTCGGGCAGATCGCACACACCTCCGCCGGTCGACCCCGACGAGGGTCGCAACAGTCCGAGCAGGTCGTCGGGGGTGGCGACATTGCCGCGGAGGCATTGGACCAGCATCGGGTACGGGGCGATGTCGCCGACCAGCACCGCACCGACGACGCGGCGGTCGTCGTCGAGCACGACTCGCTGCCAGATGCCGCGCGAGTGATCGCTGACGACGACGTCGGTGCCCACGGCGTGCGCGTCACCCACACAGGCCACGTCGACGCCGAGCAACTTCAACGTGGTCGATAGGTCGGCGCCCGCGAACGTCGCGTCGCCGCCCGCGATGCGATCGGCCGCGACGTCGGCCATCACGTAGCCCGGCGCGACCAACCCGTAGACGCGCCCGTCGTGACACGCCACCTCGCCGATCGCGTACACGCCGTCGGCCGACGATCGACACGCGTCGTCGATGACGACCGCGCCCCGGTCGCCGATCGCCAGTCCCGCGTCGCGGGCCCACTGGTCGGTCGGGCGCACGCCCGCGGCGAACACGACAAGGTCAGCATCGAGATCGGGATGCTCCGCGAACGAGACGCCGACCACTCCGCCGTCGGCGCCCACCCTCACCGCGGTCGCTGCCTGCCCGCAGAGCACCTCGAGTCCCAGGGCTTCGACCTCGGCGCGCAGCACGCGTGCGCCACCTTCGTCGAGCTGCACCGCCATGAGCCGCGGCGCGAACTCGACGACCGTCGTCTTCAGACCGAGCAGCCGCAGGGCGTTCGCCGCCTCGAGTCCGAGCAGTCCGCCGCCGATCACGATGCCCGATCGCGAGCCGGCGGCCCGCTCTTGGATCTGTTCGAGATCGTCGATCGTGCGGTACACGAACGAGCCCGGCGCGTCGGTGCCGGGAATCGGCGGTACGAACGGATGTGAGCCGGTCGCGAGCACACAGGCGTCGTAGGCGATCACCTCGCCCGTCGCGAGGTGCACGGTGCGGGCGTCGGTGTCGAGATGCGAGACGCGCTCGCCGAGTCGCAGTTCGACCCCGTCGGTGTCGTAGAGATCGGGCGATCCCAGGCTCAACTCGTCCGCGCCGACGCCGTCGAACATCGACGACAGGTGCACCCGGTCGTACGCCCGACGTTGCTCGGCACCGATCACAATGATCCGGTGGGTCGAGTGGAGTCCACGGTCAACCGCGGCCTCGACGAAGCGGTGGCCGACCATGCCGTTGCCGACGACCACGATCGTGCGCTCGGGTCCTGGCGATTCAGGCCCTGCCGACTCAGACATCGGCGAGCCGCCGATCCGACGGACGGCGGTACACGAGCCAGGTGACGGCGAGGCACACCGCATAGAACGCGATGAATCCGATGTACGCCGAGTCGCCCGTCCTGGTGTCGAGGAACGACTCGCGGAAGCCGAGGTTCACCAGCACGCCCCCGAAGGCACCGATGGCGCCGGCGACGCCGATGAGCGCACGTGACAGCCGGCGAGCAGAACGTGCCGCCTGCTGGGGATCCGCCCCACCAAGGACAGCGACGCCCTCCTTCGCCCGGAAGATCGCCGGGATCATCTTGTAGGTCGAGCCGTTGCCGAGCCCGCTCAGCACGAACAGCAACACGAACCCGGCCAGGAACAGGGGAAGCGACTTGGCGTTCGAGGCCACCAGCACGAGACCGGCACTGACCGTCATCGCCGCGAAGACGCTGAGCGTGACGAGTGACCCACCGAATCGGTCTGCCAGGCGACCACCGACGGGTCGGATCAGCGATCCGAGCAGCGGGCCGAGGAACGTGAGGTACGCGGCCTTGAGCGGCGAGTCGAACGTCGCGCCGAACTGCACCTGGAGCACCTGCCCGAAGGCGAATCCGAAGCCGATGAAGGTGCCGAACGTGCCGATGTAGAGGAAGCTGATGATCCACGTGTGGGGCTCGCGGCAGACGTCGCGCATCGCTCGCTTCTCGTTGGTCGCGGACGCGATGTTGTCCATCCGTCGTACGGCGCCGAGCAGCGAGATGATGACCAGCGGTAGGTAGATCCCGAGAATGATCCGCGGGTGCGTGACGCCCGCTGTGGCGAGCACCGCGAGTCCGACGAGCTGCACCGCGGCGACGCCGATGTTGCCGCCACCGGCGTTCAGGCCGAGCGCCCATCCCTTCAGGTGTTGCGGATAGAAGACGTCGATGTTGGCCATCGACGACGAGAAGTTGCCGCCACCGACGCCGGCCAGACCGGCGGCGACGAGCAGGGCAGTGAACGACACTCCGGGGTGCAGGACGACCGCAGCAGCGATCAGGGGCACGATCAGCAGTGCGGCGCTGACGATCGTCCAGTTGCGACCACCGAACTTGGCGACCGCGAACGTGTACGGAATGCGCATCGCCGAGCCCACGGCGGCCGGCAGTGACGTCAGCAGGAACTTGCGCGACGGATCGAGGCCGTACTTCGGTCCGAGAAAGAGGACGAAGACCGACCACATCGTCCAGATCGAGAACCCGATGTGCTCCGAGAAGATCGACTGCACCAGGTTGCGCCGTGCGACACGGTCGCCACCGCCGTTCCAGAACTCGTCGTCCTCGGGGCGCCAGTCCTCGATCCAGTGCGGGCGGGTCGGGCGACTCGCCTCGTCGATCACGGTGAGGGTGTCGCCACTCGGGGTGAGGTCGTCGGTCGGATGAGGCATCACGGTGGTCATCGGCACTCCTGGTGTTCGGGGTGCCATGAACGTACGGAGACAGGGTTGCGTCACGGTTTCCCCGTCAACACGAGTGCGTGATCACCACCTCACTCGGGCCGATGCGCCGCGTGAGGTCTCGGCAACCTGTGCAGACGACGGCGCCCTCACATGCGTGCCCCCGAACCGTCGCCAGGGCGTGGGTGCCGTCGCTCGACGGGTGTGCCAAATAGTCCTGCACAGCACGCCCGAAACGGGCACTCCCTGCCGGACTATTTCGAAACTCGCGGAATCACCGCCGTTCACGCTGGCGTGACCGTCGCTTGGTCTGCCCCGGACTCAGCTGGGCTGTTCGGCGGACGATGGTTCAGCAGGCACGACCTCAAGACGGAACAGGCTCGGCAATGGCCGGAGGTTCCCGCGCATCCGTTGAATCAGGGTCCGCCACCAGAGGGATAGTCGGATGTTCTGCCAGAAGTAGTAGCGGAAAGAGACATGACCTTCCTCGCCGAGAGTTTCACCAGCGCGCCCGGCACGATGTCGATCGTGAGCGAATTGCTCGTGTGTGGCGTTCGCCCGCAGCGGAGTTCGACTCGATGTGTCCCGCCCGAGACCGCGATCGATCAAGTCTCGCCGTGCTCGGCGGTACCGGTTACCCGGTCGTCCAAGATGATCTCGTACTTTGCCTCCCGGAAGGCCCGACCAAGACTCTCTGCGGGCGCCAGCCGAAGCTCGAGCCGACCATTGCCGGTTGCGTGGTCGGTACCGGTCATCGAGAGCAGGGTAGATCCCCGCTCTGTCGGCGAGCGGTCCGCCAGTGAGATGTCATCGCGACACCGTGGCCTGGTCAACGGCAACCCCGCCTGCGGCCGCGGGCTCACGCGATCGTCTGGTGATCGTTTCAGCCCGCGGCTGTCGTGTCGGAACCGTGGACAATCTGGAAGTGGCGCCTCAGGAAGTCGGGTGTGGCTGGCAGGTCGGGCACCAGTAGGTGGTCCGCGCCTGCTCGCCCTGGCGGCGCGAGAGGACGAGCGTGCCGCAACGCCGACACGGGCGTCCGGCTCGACCGTAGACCGCGAGCCCGCCCGCGAACGTCACCCGACGCGCGTTGCCGAGGTTGGCCTGCAACAGTCGCGCCGCCGTCTCGATCAGTGCTCGACGCATCGCAGCATCGACGGCCGACACGGGCGTGAACGGATCGACACCGACGACGAAGCACACGTCGCTCTTGTACACGTTGCCGACGCCACAGGCGACGCGTTGATCGAGCAGCGCTACTCCGAGTTCGGTGCCGGGATCGAGCTCCTCGAACCGCCGCACCGCGGCGTCGAGGTCGGCGTCGGCCCGGCACAGATCGGGGCCGAGGTGGCCGACCCAGTCGCGTTCACGACGTGTCGGACCGACCTGCACAACAGGCGCGTCGAAGCAGACCGCCTCGGAGCCGTCGTCGGTGACGAGCACGACGCGGGCCGCGTGGCCCGGCTTGCGCCATTTCTCGCCGGAGCGCATCACGTGCCATTCACCTGACATCTGCATGTGGGTGTGCAACGTGTTGCCGTCGTCGAAACGGATCATCAGGTGTTTGCCAATCGACTCGACGGCGAGCACACGCACACCGACGGCCGGCACGCGGGTCGCCCTTCGGATCTCGACGCGGGTCAACGTGCGTCCGGTCAAGGCGCGATCCAGCCGGATGGCCGCGCGAGCAATCGTGTCGCCCTCTGGCATGCGGTGACGATAGTCACAGGCATGTTGGTCATATATTTAGTTCCGCAAGCTAACTGCTTGGCTACACTCACCGAATGGCCGCGCCAACCGACACCGCAGTGACCGAACTGGCGAACGAGCTGCGATTCGTCGTGGCCAAGCTGCACCGTCAGCTGCGCCAACAGGACCAGAGCGGGCTCTCCCCCTCGCTTGCCACCGCCCTCGCGACGATCGCGCGAGAAGACGAGATCACGCTCGGACGCCTCGCCGCCCACGAGCAGGTCACTCCCCCGACCGTCACCCGCATCGTCGAATCGCTCATTGACCTCGGCCTGGTGACGCGCCGCGTCGACGAGGGCGACAAGAGGGTCTCGCTCGTACGCATCTCCCCCGCCGGTCGCCGACGTCTCGACGCGATCCGCACTCGACGCACCGCGTGGCTCGCCTCGAGGCTGTCTGAACTCGACCCCCAGCAGGTCGAGAGCATCCACAGCACACTCGCCGTCCTCGAGTCGCTGCTGCTCCCGCCCACTCCCCCACCTGGAACGGCGCCATGAGGCGCCGATTCGCCGACGGCGTCCGCGACACGTTCTCGTCGCTCGGCGTGCGCAACTTCCGTCTGTTCTTCGTGGGACAGGGGATCTCGCAGGTCGGCAACTGGCTGACCTTGGTCACCCAGACGCTCCTGGTGCTGAAACTCACCGGCAGCGGCGTCGCGGTCGGGCTGCTGGCCGCGTCGCAGTTCGGTCCGGTACTGCTGTTCGGTGCGTGGGCAGGCCTCATCGCCGATCGGTCCGACAAGCGAAAGCTGCTCATCATCGTGCAGGTGCTCGCGATGGCGCAGTCGTTCGGTCTCGCCGCGCTCGCGTTCATGCGGCATCCTCCGGTTGTTGCGATCTGCGCCGTCGCGTTCGGTGGCGGCATGACGCTGGCATTCGACAACCCCGCGCGGCGGGCCTTCGTCGTCGAGCTGGTGCCAGAAGAGAAGGTCAACAACGCGGTCAGCCTCAACAGTGCGGTGATGACCTCGTCGAGGATCATCGGACCGGCGGTGGCCGGCCTGCTGATCCACACCGTCGGCTACGGCTGGTGCTTCCTCGTCGACGGCTTCACCTACATCGCCGTGATCGTCGGCTACAGCCTGATGCGCACCGACCAGCTCCGCCCCTCGATCCCGACCGTGCGGGGCAAGGGCCAGGTGCGCGACGGCCTGCGATACGCCCGAGCCACCCCCGAGCTGTGGATCCCGCTCGTCATCATGGCGGTCGTCGGTACGTTGACGTTCAACTTCCAGGTCGTCGTGCCGCTCCTGGTGAAGCGCACGTTCCACGGTGACGACCTCGACTTCACGACCCTGTTCTCGGTGATCAGCGTCGGCGCGCTGGTGGGTGCGCTGGCTGTCGCCCGCCGCCAAGTCATCACCATCACGCACGTGGTCCGATCGGCAACTGGGTTCGGCCTGGCGATGTTGGCGTTCGCGGCCGCGCCATCACTCGCGTACGAGTTCCCGATCGGCCTGGTCGTGGGCGTCGCGAGCATCGCGTTCCTCACGTCGACGACCGCGATCGTGCAGATGCAGGCCGATCCGGCGATGCGCGGGCGAGTGCTCGCCCTCCAGGCGATCGTCTTCCTCGGCAGCACACCGATCGGTGGGCCGATCCTCGGGGCGATCTGCCAGTGGCTCAATCCGCGGGTCGGCGTGGTGGTCGGAGGCGTCGCCGCGCTGGCCGCCGCAACCTGGGGCCACCTCGCGGCGCGTGCGCGGGATCAGGCGCCGGAGCGGGCCGTGGTCGCGGCCTCGACCACATAGTCGTTCCACCGGCGCCGTTGGCGCAGCATGGCGTGACCGACCCGCGCCACAGCGGTGAACGAGGTGATCGCCCCGTCAGCCGCGGCTCGCTCGAGGTACCGCATCGACTCGTTCGCGCTCGTCGCGCGATCCCAGGTGCCGTGCGCGATCAGCAGGCGCTTGCCGGCGAAGCCGGCGACCTCCTCGCCATCGGGGAGCCACGGAGCGAGCCCGACGATCGCCTCGGCGCGTGGATGCGACGCGACATGCACCGCGGCGCGCCCACCCATCGAGTGACCGACCACGACGATCGGGATCTCCTTGTCGGCGAGTGCGTACACGGTGGCGATCTGGTCGAGCGCCCACCTCGCATCGGCGATCGCCGATGCCCCGTCGCCGTTCCAGCCCCGCTCGCGGAAGTGGAGGAACCAGGTCGCGATCCCCTCGCCAGCGAGACGATCAGCGATGTCGCGGCGCAGCAACTCGACGCGCAGCACCGGCAGGTCGGAACTCCGCACGGCTGAACGCCCGCGCACGCGCCCGCCGTGCAGCAGGAGGACCGCGGCGCGTGCTCGACCCCCGATCGTCGGCACGACGAGGTGCGGCAGTCGCTCGGCGGGCGACGACGATTCGCTCGGCAGGCTCACCAGTTGCGCAGGTCGACGGGCCATTCGTCGACCACCTCGTCGCCGCGCACAACCCACATGCGCTCGTGGCACGCGACCGTCGGGTCGACGTGGCCGGGCACCATCGTCACACCGTCGCCGACGCGCACGGGCCGCCCGGGATCGACGAAGAAGGTGGAGTGCTCGTCGGAGCAGAAGAACATGGAGTGGCCGACGATCCGCGGATCGCCGTGGTCCATCCCGAATGCCTTCAACCCCGCGTCGGCAACGGCCGCGCCCTCGGTGTTGGCCGAGATCACCGTCGCGTGCACGGCGAGCGCCTGACGGAACGGGAGGTCGAGCTCGCCGTAGTACCAGTCCATGAGGAGATATGAGCCGGCCTGCACCTCATCCGCCCAGTCGTGCAGGTCGTACGTACCGGTGCCGCCCGCCGAGACGAGCCCGCCGCCCACCGCCTCGTGCGCGTCGCGTAGGCCGACCATCGACGCAGCGAGGTGCTCGGTACGCCACCCGCGGTCGCGGTGGCCGACGATGTGGCCCTCGTAGCCCATCACGCCCCGCACATCGAGACCGCCGTCGCGGGCCGCCGACGCGAGGGCGCCAGCCTCACCCGGCGCACAGCCGCACCGCGGCATACCGACGTTGACGTCGACGAGGACCCGGATCGGCTGGCCGGCGAGCGCCTGCGCAGCGGCGGCCGCGTCGATTGTCTCGGACGAGTCGACCGCGACCGTCAGCGGCCGCGACGCCCGCGCAGCGAGACGCCCGAGTCGCGGCGCGTCGAGCGTCTCATTCGCGAGCAGCAGGTCGTCGTCGAGCCCCGCGTCGACCATGCCCTCCATCTCGCGCAGAGTCGCGCAACAGAACGACCGGTGTCCGCCTCGGTCCGCGACGTGTGCCGCCATCGCCGTCGACTTGAACGCCTTGACGTGGGGCCGCACCCGCTCGCCGGGACGCGTCGCGGCCATGACGTCGATGTTGTGGTCGAGCGCGCCGAGGTCGACGATCAACGCGGGCGTCGACAACTCCGAGACGTGCATCGCCGGCACGCTACCGGCGTCAGTTCCAGCGCGGGTCGGCCGTCGGGATCGCCAAGCGAGTCGGCATCGACGTCATGGCGGGCAACGGGTGCTCGAAGCGGGCGCGGCGACCCGCCGCGTCGGCGGCGGCTGACCACGACGTCTCATGTCGTTGGGGGTGCGATCGTGCGAACTGTGGCCGCACACGACTCCACGACGCGCTCGATCCGCCCGCCGCGTGCAGCGACGACCGCAGGGTCGCCATGCCGATGTCGTAGGCCTCCGTCCATGATCCCGCGGTGACGACGAGGACGATCTCGACCAACTTGTCGCGACGCCGGACGCGCATCCGGCTCCGGCACAGCCGCCGATCGAGACGCTCGAGGCGGCCGACCTCGGCCATCACCTCGCGGACGAGGGCCAGCGCGCTCTTCGGCTCGTCGAACTCGGCGAAGCTGAGGTCGGTCTGAACCGAGTACTGCTGCGACATCACAGACCCCCTATCGGCAGGGGCCTGGGCGTTCGTGAGCACTACCAGGCAGCGCTCTCCCTACTCGTCACGCTCGCTGATGTCGGCCGAGATCTCGATGGCCAACACCGCCAGCTGCGGCGGATTGGTCGGGACGGATCCGGCAGGCAAATCGTCACGGCACTCGTCGAGGTACGCGACTGCGGCGCGGACTGCCCGTTGTTCCTCGACGTCAGCCGAGGTCGGGTACTCGAACCGCCATCGGCGCGCGCGTGGTGCGATGGGCGAGCCGTCGCCGAGCTCGACGCCGGTCGCAGGGAACACCCGGCAGTCGTAAGTGCGACAGGTACGCGGACGATGGTCGTAGATCGAGCAGCGGTCGTCGACGAGCATCGGGCAATGCCCGCGCTCGTCGTAGCCGAGCAGCACGTTGCCGGCTGGCAACATCGGAGCGGGGAACAGCAACGCGTCGGGGATGTGCGCGAGCGCATCGCCCTCGTCGGGTGCGATGTGGATGAACTGCGACGCCTTGCAACACGCAGTGCAACCGTCGCACGGCACGTCCGATTCGCGCTCGCCGCGAATGGCGGCCTGCATGTCGGTCAGCCATGCCGAGAAGTCACCTGCCGGCAGCGGGTCGTCGGTCTCCGGATCGACCCTCACTCCGGCGAGTGTACGCGTGCCCCGCCGCGACTATCTGACGACTCGAAGCGATGTCGACAGGCGCAGGAAGTCGCGCACGGCTGAGCGCGGCAACATCGGTTCAAACCGCTCCATGAAGCGGAGCAGGCGCGTGACCACGATCAGGTCGAGCAGTGCGACGAAGATGATCTGCGCGATCAAGAGGCTCATCGGTGGACTCCGGACATGGCTGATCTGGGGAACGATCGGAACCGTACACCCGAGTGATGGACGCGGGTCGAGTGACTTCGCAACACGCCCACGTAGCATGCGGCCCATGACGACGAACGCCTCGCGGGCACGACGGATCGCGCAGTTCTGCTGCGCCGCGGCACTGCTCCTCATGACCAGTTGCGGCACGACTCAGACGGCGCACGACACGACGACGAAGGCGGCAGGCGGATCGTCCACGACCGATCTCTCGCCCACGACGACCGCTCCGCCGACGGCGAGTACCCCGCCGCCCGCGCCCGACGCGACCTTCCAGCCGGGCGCGGGCGACCCCGCCGTCGCCATCGTCGGCAAGACGGTCGGTCAGGCGAAGAAGCTGGGCTTCGAGGTGCACCAGCAGTCGCCGTTCGGCAAGATCGGCGAGTGGACGCTGTTCAGCGTCGATCACGGCGGTGAGTGGCTGATCTACACCGCCAAGAACATCGACACGAGCGACGACGGCTCGTCTTACAAACTCGATGACGCATCGAACATCGTCGGTGGTCAGACCATGCCCGCGCTCCCCTCCGGCGATTGGTACGGCGTCGAGGGCGTGACGCGCAACGGCAAGCTCACCGGTGGCGTCGTCATGCAGGGCCACGGGTACGACCGCGAGGCGGACGGATCGTTCCCGGTGCACAAGGCGTTCCGCATCAATCTGACGACGTTGCGCCTCGACGAAGTGGCCACGACCGGACTCGACGTCGAGGTGACGTGCGGCTGAGCACGCCGATCGCCGAACGTCGCCGGCTGTTGAGCTCGTCACTGGTCGGGATCGCAGTCGGCGCGGTGAGCGGTCTGGCGACCACCTGGCAACTCGCGACTCTCGCTGGATGGGACGCGACCGCGACGCTGCTCGTCAGCTGGATCTGGTTGAACGTGGCTCGCATGGATGCCGATGCAACCCGCGAGTTCGCCACCCGCGAGGACTCCAGTCGCGGGTCGACGCGTGTCCTGCTGCTCCTCGCCAGCAGCACGAGTCTCGGCGGTGTCATGTTCGCCCTCGTCAGGGCCAGCCAGACGGTCGGCGTGACGAAGGTTGGCTTCACGGTCGCAGGAATAGCGACCGTGGTGGCGTCCTGGTCGCTGGTGCACACGCTGTATGCCCTTCGATACGCGCACCTCTACTACGGCGACGTCCCAGGCGGTGTCGACTTCAAGAACAAGGACGAACCCCCCGCATATCTCGACTTCGCATACCTCGCGTTCACGGTGGGCATGACGTTCCAAGTCTCGGACACCGACATCCAGTCAACCATGATCCGGCGAACCGTGCTCCGGCAGGCGCTGCTCTCGTACGTGTTCGGTACGGTCATCGTCGCGACCGCGATCAACGTCGTGGCCAGCCTTTTCAAGTAGTCGATCGACGCGCTGCCCCAACGAGACGGCCGACGGCCG
>JAYTFP010000248.1:0-5117 GCA_043734285.1 Acidimicrobiaceae bacterium | reverse complement strand
CAAAGACGGCCCCAACTGACCGCCCTGTACCCGCCGATCTCATGAAGATGCACGCCTACCGAGATGCAATCCGACGCTCCGCCGGCGCCTACGTGCTCTACCCGGGCCGCGACGACGGGAAATCTCCCCAGTACCCGCTGTACCACGAGATTCTCCCCGGCCTCGGGGCCTTTCTACTGCGCCCGACCGACACCGGAACCACCGCCGCAGACTCCGAACACGCCCTCCGGGCCTTCCTCGAAGCTGTCATCAGCCACCTTGCAGCGCAAGGCACCGGCCTTGAGCGCTCCCGCTACTGGACCGACCAGAGCTACGCAGGAGCGCCCCCGACGCCGATCGACTACAGCGAAATCTTGACTAAACCGCCGGCGGACACGCAGGTCCTGCTCGGGTTCCTCAAGAGTCCAGAGCACCGCGAGTGGGTGATGAAGGTCGAGCGGTACAACCTCCGCGCTGACGGACGTCGCGGCAGCGTCGGAGTGAGCTCGTCTGAGGTCGACGCGGACTTCGTCGTCCTTTACGAGGCCCAGTCTGATGACATGCTCATCGCGCGGGTCACCCGAACACTCTTTCTAAACACACGCGAGGAACTTATCGAGCAGGGCTACCCGAACCCGCGCGGTGATCGGTACGTATGTCTGGAACTTCGGGGCGTCGCGGAATTCGCGGGCGTCGAGGCTCATCGTGTCCGATCGCTGGCGCGTGGTGCGCCAGTTCCAATCGCGGTCCGATGGGCCGAGATGCTTGGCGAGTAGCAGCTCGGCTCCTCGGTATCGAAACCCGTCTTGGGGCGCCGACTGGCCGGGCACCAACACCTCCGTTGAATGTCAGACCTGCCTGCGAGACTCCTCCGGCTACAGCAGGGGGCGGTAGGGCGATGTATCAAGACAACGAACGACTGGTGGTCAGTGCGACCGACGTGGTCGGTTACCTGTCGTGCCCGCACTACACGACGTTGTCGCTGACCGGGTTGGGAGCGACATCCGGCCGCAGCGCGTCCGCGGACGCGTCCGATCCTGATGGCGAGACCGACCTCGACGTGGTGCAGCGCCGCGGCGACGAGCACGAGAAGGCCTACCTCGCAACGCTGCGGGCCGAGGGGCTCAAGGTCGTCGAGATCCCCGACGCGGGTGACCTTGCGGAGCGCGAGCGCCTGACGGTCGAGGCGATGCGCGACGGCGCAGACATCGTGTTCCAGGGCACGTTCCTCGACACCACCGGCACCGGACCCGAGTGGCGCGGCCACGCCGACTTCCTCAGGCGCGTCGACACGATCGACGGCGACCACAGCGACTCGTTCACCTACGAACCCGAAGACACCAAGCTCGCCCGACACGTGAAGCCCTCCGCGCTCGTGCAGCTGTGCCTCTACGCCGAGCAGCTCGAACGCATCCAGGGCCATGCGCCCGAGCAGATCCACGTCATCCTCGGCGGACAAGTGCCCGTCTCGTTCACCACCCGTGAACTCTCGGCCTACTACCGCCACGCGAAGTCGCGCTTCGTCACAGCGGTCGAGTCGCCGACCGGTGCGACCTATCCGACCCCGGTCGAGCACTGCGCGGTCTGCCGCTACGCGCCCGAATGCGACGCCCGCCGCACCGCCGACGATCACCTCTCGCTCGTCGCCAACATGACCGGCCCGCAGACCCGCAAGCTCGTGGCCGCCGGCGTTCCGACCGTCGCCGCGCTTGCAGCACTCGCCGCCGACGAGCACGTCACCGGCATCGGCGTCGCCACGCTCGAACGACTCCGGCGTCAGGCCCGTCTTCAGGTGCAGCACCGCGACGATCCCGAGGGCCCACTGCCGGTCGAGTTGCTCGCGCCACTCGGCCCCGGCCTGGGGCTTGAAGCAATGCCGCTGCCGAACGAGGGCGACCTGTTCTTCGACATGGAGGGCGACCCGTTCGTCGAGGGCGGACGCGAGTACCTGTTCGGCGTCGGCTGGATCGTCGACAGCGCGTTCGAGTTCCGCGCCTTCTGGGGGCACACACTCGACGAGGAGAAGGCTGCGTTCGAAGCCTTCATCGACTTCGTGAGCGACCGTCGCCGCCTCGACCCGAAGCTGCACATCTACCACTACGCGCCCTACGAACACACCGCGCTCGGCAAGCTCGCCGGACGCCACGGCACCCGCGAGGTCGAGGTCGACGGACTGTTCCGCGACGACGTGCTCGTCGACCTCTACCAAGTCGTGCGCCAGTCGATCGCCGTCGGATCGCCCTCGTACTCCATCAAGAAACTCGAGCCGCTCTACATGGCGCCACGCGACGGCGCGATCACCGACGCCGGGTCGAGCATCGTGCAGTACGAGCGCTGGCTGCAGGGCAACGACCAGCAGATCCTCGACGACATCGAGGCCTACAACCGCGACGACTGCGAGTCGACGTGGCGCCTACGCGACTGGCTCGAGGCGCGCCGGCCTCTCGCCGAGCAGCAGTTCGGTGCGACGTTGTCGCGTCCGCTGGTGATCGACGACACCGCGGCGATGGCCGGCATCGATTCTGCTGCCGACAGTGAGCTCGACGAACTCGATCTCGTCGCGGAGCTCGAGGATCAGCTCGACGCGGCCATCGACGCGTTGCCCGTCGACGCGCTCGACGAGCGGCACGCGCTGCGGATGTTGAGTCACCTCCTCAACTGGCACCGTCGTGAGGCGAAGCCCGAGTGGTGGATGTACTTCACCCGTCTGTCGATGACCTCGGAGGAGTTGTTCGACGACACCGAGGCCATCACCGGTCTCGTCTACGAGGGCGTCGCCGGTCAGGAGAAGCGGTCGCTGATCCATCGCTACCGGTTCGACCCCGATCAGGAGTCGAAGCTGCACGTCGGCGTGCAGGTCGTCGATCCCGACACCGAGCGCGCCGCGGCGCAGATCGGCGACAGCGCTCCCGACCCCGGCTCGATCGTGGCCGTCGACATGACCGCAGGCACGATCGACCTGAAACGCGGAGCGACATCGATGGTTGCGCACCCCACGTCGTTGATCCCGGCCGGGCCGATCAAGACCACGGTCCTGCAAGCCTCGATTCGTAGGGTCGCCGCCGACGTCATCGCTCGTGGCATCGACGCGGCCGGGCCCGGTCAGGCGAGCCGCGATCTGCTGCTCGGACGCCCGCCGCGCATTGTCGGCGTGGCCGAGGGCGACGCTCTGTTCGATCGCGACACTGAGACCGACATGGTCGAGGTCGCGTCGCGACTCGCGCTCGGTCTCGACCGCAGCACGCTGGCCGTGCAGGGCCCACCCGGATGCGGCAAGACCTACACCGCGGCGCGGGTCGTCCTCCGACTGGTCGCGGCCGGACATCGGGTCGGCATCACCGCGAACAGTCACGCCGTGATCACCAATCTGATCGGTGCGATCCTCGATGCGACCGACAAGGACCCGACACTCGGCGCGCCGCGCATCGTGCAGAAGGGTGACGACGAGCAGGGTCACGTCGACGCCCGCGTCGAGGTCATCGGCAAGGCGTCCGACGTCGATGCGATGGTGGCGATGGGCGGCGTCGACATCGTCGCCGGCACGCCATGGCAGTTCGCACGCGCGGGCATGGCGGGCACCGTCGACTACCTCATCGTCGACGAGGCCGGCCAATTGTCGCTGGCCAACATCGTCGCCGTGTCGCCTGCCGCCGCCAATCTGATCCTCGTCGGCGATCCGCAGCAGCTCGCGCAGCCGTCGAAGGGCAGCCATCCCGGAGGTGCCGAAGTGTCGGGCCTCGACTACGTGCTCGACGACCGCGAGACCATCCCCGACGACGAGGGACTGTTCCTCGACTCGACCTACCGGATGCATCCCGACATCTGCGCGTTCATCTCCGAGCTCGCATACGAGCAGCGGCTGCATTCGGTCGACGGATGCGAGCAGCAGACGGTCGCGCCCGGCGCGCTCGTTGCCGGATCCGGCGTGCGTTGGGTCGCCGTCGAGCACGAGGGCAATCGCACGTCGTCCGACGAGGAGGTCGACGCGCTCGCCGACCTGTATGCCGCGCTGCTCGGCCGCAAGTGGACGAACGAGAAGGGCACCTCCGCGCCGATGACGGCTGCCGACATCCTCGTCGTCGCGCCGTACAACGCGCAGGTCAATCGACTGTCCGACCGGCTCGGATCTGCGGCGCGCGTGGGCACCGTCGACAAGTTCCAGGGCCGTGAGGCGGCCGTCGTCATCGTGTCGATGACCGCGTCGAGTGCGGACGACGTGCCGCGGGGGATGGAGTTCCTCTACAGCCGCAACCGCCTCAACGTCGCGGTGTCGCGGGCCAAGGCCATGTCGATCGTCGTCGGCAGCCCGACGCTGCTCGCGGCTCGGTGCCGAACACTCGACCAGATGAGGCTGGTCAACGGCCTGTGCCGCTACGTCGAGTTCGCCGAGCAACAGACCGCGAGGTCGTAGTGGCCGTGCAGCCTGCTTTGGGAGTGGTCGTCACGAGGTTCGCTACAGTGACCATGTGTGAACCCGTGGACCGGAGGTGAGCTGTGACGACGACCGTACCGAAACCGACCGACGGACAACCGACCCCTCGCCACGTCGAAGACTCGTTCGCCCGCGTCGTCGACAATGGCCTCGGCGCAGTCGAACGTGTGGTCGGGATGGCTCGACTTCGGCTGCGGGTGTGGCACAAAGGCCATACGCCTCTGCCCGGAACGACCGATGAACGGCTTGTCGCACTCCGCGAGTCAGGGCAGACCCCGCGAACTGCTGACGAGATTCGTGCAATGAAGCGTGCGGTCGAGCGTTAGCCGCCCGCGGCGATCTCGATGACCTCGATCTGACCGATCTCGCAGAACACGTACACCTCGACGAAGACGCGGGTCTGCGGCACGCGCGCCTCGAACCGATTCTCGTCGGCCGCGTACCGAACCCAGTCGCGAGCAACCACGGTCGGCGTGAGTGCCGCGATGAAATCGAGCACCGTGTTGCGGAGCTCGTCATCGGGGTGCTCGCGCGCCTCCCACTCGTCGAGTGCCGCGTCGAGCCAGATCTCGGTCATTGCGTGCGCACCATATCGAGAGCGACTGGCAGTCTCGACCCCCCGACGCACCCGATCGTCATCAGCGGCGTCCATCCGACTGAGCCAGTGGTCATGCAACCGGGTCCACGCAGGGGATCGCTGACCGGG
>JAYTFP010000247.1:0-4820 GCA_043734285.1 Acidimicrobiaceae bacterium | reverse complement strand
GTGAGGCGGCGATCACGACTCGCGGCCATGTGATCGTCGCCACCGGATCACAGCCGGCCCCCGCGACGTTCACCGCGACGAAGGCCGCAGTCGTCCGCTCGGCTGCCGAGGTGCTCGACGGCGCCGCGCTGCCGGCCGGGCCGATCGTGGTGTGGGATCCCATCGGCGGTCCGATCGGTGTCGCGGTGGCCGAGACGCTTGCCGGAGCCGGTCGCACCGTCACCGTCGTGACGCCCGACAACATCGTCGGCAACGAGCTCAGCCGGTCCGGCGATCTCGCACCGGTCAACGCCCGACTGCACCAGGCCGGAGTCACGCTGGTGCGCCGCTCGCTGCTGCGCGCGGCGAAGAAGGGATCGGTCGAGATCGAGGATCGCTTCAGCGGCGAGCGACGCAGCCTCAAGGCGGCAGCGGTTGTCGACGCCGGCCACCGACTCCCCGATGAGACCGCCTATCGATCGATCGAGCGCGCAGCGTTCGTCGCCCGCGCCGGTGACTGCGTCGCGCCCCGCACCATCCTCGAAGCCATTCTCGAGGGACGACGCGCCGCGCTCGCCGTCGACGGCATCGGTCGACTCAGCGACGGCGTGCCGATGGGCGAGATCTAGAGTTCACCCGATGGAGATCTGGTCGATGATCGCCGCCGAGCGACGCACGCTCGCCGACGCGATGGACACCCTCACCCCCGACCAGTGGGCCGCTCCGAGCCTGTGCGACGGCTGGACCGTGCGAGACGTCGCGGGTCACCTCATCAGCCCGTTCACCGTCGGCATCGGCCGGATGATGATCACGATCGCGAAGAGTCGGGGCAGTTTCGATCGGGCCAATCAGCGCGTCGCGCTCGAGGAGGCGAAGCGCCCGACCAGCGAACTCGCACAGATCCTCCGCGACAACGCCGAGCATCACTTCACGCCGCCGACCGCCGGACCTGAGGCGCCGCTCACCGACGCGCTGGTGCACGGCCAGGACTTCCGCCGTCCGGTGGGCATCGACTACGACGCGCCGCTCGACCGAACCCGCGTGACCCTCGACTTCCTGACCGGATCGCGCACGGTCGGTTTCGTGCCGAGAGGTCGGCTCACCGGGCTTCGCCTGAAGGCCACCGATCAAGCCTGGTCAGCCGGCGCGGGCGACCTGCTCGAGGGCTCGTCGATCGCATTGGCTCTCGCCGCGACCGGTCGCATGAGTGGCGTCGATCAGTTGTCAGGCGACGGCGTCGACCTGTTGCGGTCGCGCCTTCGCTGAACCCGACCGCCTCAGCCCGGTCGCGTCAGCCCGCTTGTCTCAGCGACGGGTCGTGCGGTGCAGCTTGCGGATGACCCGGCGGACCGTGCGCTTGTGCTCGGTCGAGTTCTTGGTGCCGCCGTTGTCGCCCGAGCCGTTGTTCGTCGTCGCGGGAGCGTCGGTGTGCGTGGGCTCGTGCGTCTCGGTCGGCAGCGTCACGCCACAGGCCACCAGCGCGGCCTTGTACGAGGCGATCTGCTCGGCGGTCGGCAGTTGACCGGCGGCGGGGAGCGACAGATGCTTCGACGCGAGGCATGCGGGCAGACCGCTCGGCGGCGCAGTCGTGTTCGGGGTGGTTCCGGCGATGTGACGGGTGATCTCGTCGATCAGGGCCTGCGGGATGTTGATGTTGCACGCCCGAGCCGCGGCGAGCAGCGTCGCGAGCTTCTCAGTCGTCAGGTTCTGGGTGATCGTGCTGATGTTGATGCCCTGACCCACCAGGCACTGCAACTGCGTCGCATTGATCAGCGGTGTCGTGGGTTCCGAGGCCCCGGCGATCCCTGCCGATGCGAGTGAGAAGGTCGCGGTGGCGAGCATCCCTGCAGCGATCTTGCGTCCGACGGTGATCCCGGTGGTGGCCTGGCTCGACATTGCACTGCTCCTTCGTGGCGGGTCCCATGCCCGTCGCTCGGCAAGTCATCGACGGGACACGAAAATTCCTTGAGGGGCCGAACAGCCCATTCACCGGCGTAATCTTCGGCCCCGATGACCGAACGCCTGCTGTGGTCGCCCTTGCAGCTCGGGCCGGTGACCGTGCGCAATCGCATCGTGTTCTCCGCACACCTGACGAACTACGCGACCCAGGACGGCCGGCCCTCCGACCAACACGCCGCGTACTACGCGGCTCGAGCGGCCGGTGGCGCCGGGCTCATCATCACCGAGGAGCACTCGACGCACCCCACCGATTGGCCCTACGAGAAGCTGATCCACGGCTTCCACCGCGAGGCCATCGAGGGGTATCTGACGATGACCGAGGCGGTGCACCGTCACCGCACACCGATCTTCGCCCAGATCAACCACAACGGCGGTCAGGCATCCTCGATGTTCAGCCGGCTCCCCGTGTGGGCGCCGTCCGCCGTGCCCGACCCGCTCTTCCGCGAGGTGCCGAAGGCGGTCAGCGCAGGCGAGATCGCGGAGATCGTCGCGAGCTACGCGACCGTCGCCGCGCACTGTGTCGAGGGCGGGTTCGACGGGATCGAGCTGCAGTGCTCGCACAGCTCGATCGTGCGTGGGTTCCTGTCTCCCGCGACGAATCAGCGCACCGATGCGTACGGCGGGACGCTCGAGAACCGGGCGCGGTTGCTCGTCGAAATCGTGGCAGCGGTACGCACCGCGATCGGACCGACCCTCGCGCTCGGCGTGCGGATCTGCGGTGACGAGTTGATCGAGGGCGGCACGACCATCGACGACGCGGTGGCCATCGCCCGGCTCGTCGAGGCGACCGGCGAGGTCGACTACATCAACACCTCGATCGGCGTCGCGACCGCGTCGCTGTTCATGATCGAGGCGTCGATGCACATCCCGCCCGGTTACGCGATGTTCATCCCCAGCGCGATCCGCCAAGCGGTCGACCTGCCCGTCGTCGGCGTCGGACGGTTCAAGGACCCGCTCCAGGCCGAACGGGCGTTGGAGGAGGGCCACTGCGATCTTGTCGGTGTCGTCCGTGGCCAGATTGCCGACGCCGACTTCGCGGCGAAGGCCCGCGCCGGCCACACCGACGACACGCGACTCTGCCTGTCGTGCAATCAGGAGTGCGTCGGTCGGATGGGTCTCAACCGCTGGCTGGGTTGCATCGAGAACCCCCGGACCGGCAAGGAGTCGACAGCGATCGGCACGGTGACGCTCGTCGATCGGCCGCAGCGCGTGCTCGTCGTCGGTGCGGGACCAGCGGGCCTGCAGGCGGCCATCGCCGCGGCGCGCAACGGGCATTCGGTCACCGTGCTCGAACGCTCGGCCGAGGCGGGTGGGCAGGTTCGCCTCGCCGCCTCGGTGCCCAATCGCGCCGAGTTCGGCGACCTCGTTCGCAACCAGCTGCACGAGGCCCGTCGACTCGGTGTCGTCATCGAGACCGGCGTCGATGCCGACGTCGATCTCATCGCCGCGCGCCGCGCCGATCGGGTGGTCATCGCGACGGGCGCGGTCGCCGCCCGACCGTGGTGGGCGCCCGGCGATGCGGAATGGATCGTCGACGTCCGCGATGTGCTCGACGGCTCGGCCGCGCCCAGTGGTGACGTCATGGTGCTCGACGAGATCGGCTTCCATCACGCGACGTCGGTCGCCGAGCTGCTCGCCGACCGCGGCTGTCGCGTCGAGGTGATCACGCCGGGCATGGTCGTCGGGCAAGACTTGGGCATCACGCTCGACATGGAGAACTGGTGGATCCGCGCCGGCGCCAAGGGCATCGTGCAGACCACCGAGCTGGTGCCGATGGGCATCGACGGTCACACGCTGAACCTTCAGCACCACCCGACGGGCACGATGCAGACCCGTACGCCCGACTGGATCGTGCTGGCCGTGCCCGCGGATCCGGTCGACGCGCTCTATTTCGCGTTGCGCGACGCCGGAGTGCGCGTGGATCGCGCCGGCGACTGCATCGCGCCACGCCGGGCGCACGCAGCAGTCATCGAGGGCGAGCGGGTCGGCGCCGCGATCTGACCGGTCCATTGCCGGCGGAGTACCTGTGACGCGGGCGACCCTCCTAATCTGAGCCTCCTATGCCGTCATCGCCCGTGGCCGTCGTGTGCGTGCGCGACGCCGCGCTCCCAGCGGGCGGCGCCGAAGTGGTGGCCGAGGTCGGAGCGCTCGGTGGTCGGGCGATCGTTCTGGGTTCCGGGTCGGTCGCGGCAGCGGCGCAGCTGCAGGGCCTCTGCCAGGGGATCGACGCGGTCGAAGTCGACGGGTTCGCACCCTCGGCATGGGCGCGAGCGATTTCGCCACTGCTGGCCGACGCGGCGTTCGTCGCGATGCCAGCATCACCGGACGGCCGCGACCTCGCGGTGCAGCTGGCAGCGAACCTCGGACGTGCATTGCTGTCGAACGCGTTGCGGATCGGCGTCGACGAGGTCGTGGTCACGCGGCAGGGCGGACTCGTCCAACATGTCGTCACACCTGACGGTCCGTTCGTGGCGACCCTCCAACCGGGTGTCCGCGGCGTCGACGTCGATCCCCGCATCGTGACCAAGATCGCGACGCTCGACCTCGAGTTCGACGATGGCGCCCGGTCTCCCGACGCCATCACGCAGGGGCTGCTGCCGCTCGACGCGACGACGATCGACCTCGCCGATGCGCCCCGACTCGTCGGCGGTGGTGCGGGGCTCATGAGAACCGACGATGTCGCCGCTCGCTTCCGGCAGCTCCGCGACATCGGAGCGGTGCTCGGCGCGTCGATGGGGGCGACGCGTGTCGTCACCGATGCGGGGTGGCTCGGCCACGATCGCCAGATCGGCACGACCGGCGTGATGGTCGACCCACGGCTGTACCTCGCGTTCGGCATCTCCGGTGCAGTGCAGCATCTCGCAGGCATGAAGACGGCCGGG